>DWYO01000021.1 GCA_019118725.1 Candidatus Parabacteroides intestinavium
TATAGGATATAAAGTTTTCCAAAATGAAAATATAATAATTTGATTGTTAATTGATTGACAAATTTTAAGCAGATAAAAGTTTTCCAAAAAGTACAACTGATATTATTTAGATTTATCTTTGTGCAGAAATTTCTTACGGATTAAAAAATGTAATATATGATACAGACAGTAGTTAAAAGAGACGGGCGCATAGTCGGTTTCAACAAAGAAAAGATAGCTACGGCTATCCGGAAAGCCATGTTGCATACGCAGATGGGAGAAGATATGCACCTGATTCGCCAGATAACTGACCGGATCGCTTTCCGGGGGCAACCGCAAATGACGGTTGAGGCCATACAGGACGCAGTGGAAATGGAGTTGATGAAGAGTAGCCGGAAGGATGTGGCGCAGAAATATATTGCCTACCGGAACCAGCGGAGCATTGCCCGCAAAGCCAAGACGCGCGATATATTTCTGGAGATTATCAATATCAAATCGAATGATGTGACGCGCGAAAATGCCAACATGAACGCCGATACACCGGCCGGTATGATGATGAAATTCGCCAGCGAGACGACCAAGCCCTTCGTGGACGACTACTTGCTGAGTGAGGAGACGCGCCTGGCGGTCGAGAATAATTACCTGCATATTCATGATAAGGATTATTATCCGACAAAGAGCCTGACTTGTGTACAGCATCCGTTGGATAAAATCCTGAAACATGGATTCTCGGCCGGACATGGCGAATCGCGTCCGGCAAAACGTATCGAGACCGCTAGCATTTTGGGGTGTATTTCGTTGGAAACGGCTCAAAATGAGATGCATGGAGGGCAGGCTATTCCGGCATTTGATTTTTATCTGGCTCCTTACGTGCGGGATAGCTTTATTGAGGAATTGAAAACTTTGGAGCAGTTGAATGGTGTGGATTACTCTCATTTGTATGCTGTCTCTTTGGATGATTATCTGGAGAAACCGTTGGACGGACTTACCGGTGAGGCGCGGATTATCCAGCATGCGATGAACCGTACAGTGGCTCGGGTGCATCAGTCGATGGAGGCTTTTATCCATAATATGAACACGATCCACTCGCGTGGAGGCAATCAGGTGGTTTTCAGTTCGATCAATTATGGAACGGACACTTCGGCCGAAGGACGTTGCGTGATCCGTGAGCTTTTGAAGAGTACTTATCGGGGGGTGGGAAATGGCGAAACGGCTATCTTCCCGATTCAGATTTGGAAGAAGAAGCGGGGGGTAAGTTATTTGCCGACCGACCGGAATTATGATCTTTACCGGCTGGCCTGCCAAGTGACGGCACGGCGTTTCTTTCCGAATTTCTTGAATCTGGATGCTACCTTCAACCAGAGTGAAGCTTGGCAGGCGGATGATCCGAAACGCTATGAGCATGAGGTGGCTACGATGGGATGCCGTACCCGGGTGTTTGAGAACCGTTTCGGTCCGAAAACCTCTATCGGACGCGGGAATCTTTCGTTCTCTACCATTAATATAGTCCGTTTGGCTATCGAATGCCGGGCCGTAAAGAATCAGGAAGACCGTATAGCCCTGTTTTTCTCTAAATTGGATAATATGCTGGAGGTGGCTGCCCGCCAATTGCATGAGCGGTTTGAATTTCAGAAGACGGCATTCGCGAAGCAATTTCCTTTGCTGATGTCTTCCCTTTGGTTAGGGTGTGAGCATTTGAAACCTACTGATACGATAGCTTCGGTCATCAATCAAGGGACTTTGGGTATCGGATTTATCGGATTGGCGGAGTGTCTGGTCGCTTTGGTCGGGAAGCATCATGGCGAGGATGCTTCGGCTCAGGAGTTGGGTTTGAAGATTGTCTCGTATATGCGTGACCGGGCTAATGATTTTTCCGAGCGTTATAATCACAATTATAGTGTGCTGGCTACACCGGCCGAAGGCCTGGCGGGTAAGTTTACCCGAAAAGACCGCAAGGAATTTGGTAGTATTGCCGGAATAACAGATCGGGAGTATTACACCAATTCCAATCATGTGCCGGTATATTATAAATGTAGTGCCCGGCATAAGGCAGAGGTCGAGGCGCCTTATCATGAGCTGACGCGTGGAGGGCATATCTTTTATGTGGAGATTGACGGTGATGCGACACATAATCCGGAGGCCATCATGCGGGTGGTCGATATGATGGACCGGTACAATATCGGTTATGGTTCGGTGAACCATAATCGGAATCGTTGTTTGGATTGTGGATATGAGAATGCGGAGGCCGATTTGACGGTCTGCCCCAAGTGCGGGAGCGAGCGTATGGATAAGCTCCAGCGCATTACCGGGTATTTGGTGGGGACAACCGACCGGTGGAACCAGGCGAAGCTGGCGGAATTGCATGACCGGGTGACGCATGAATAAACTCAAAAACTCAAATGAAGTTATCTATATTAGATATCGTAGAAGATACTACCGTTGACGGGCCGGGATTCCGGACGGCTATTTATTGCGCCGGATGCCCGAATGCCTGTCCGGGGTGCCACAATCCCGAGTCGTGGAATATCCGAAACGGGAAAATGATGGAAACGGATGAGGTCTTGGCTTACGTGTTGGCGGATGAGTTTGCTGATGTCACCTTTTCCGGAGGTGATCCCATGTTCCAGGCTGATGGATTTGCGGAACTGGCCCGTAAGATAAAGGCAAATAGCTCAAAGAGTATCTGGTGCTATACGGGTTATCGATATGAGGATTTGCTGAGGCGTCCCCAACAGGCGGAGCTGCTCCGGTGGATTGATGTTTTGGTAGACGGACGTTTTGTGGAAACTTTGAAAGATCCGGATTTGTTGTTCCGGGGAAGCTCCAACCAGCGTTTGATAGATGTGCAACAATCTTTGGCAAGTGGCGAAATCCGCTTGCATCAGTTAGAGAATGCTTTCTGATCAGAATCCTTGTCCGTTTCTAAGAATATAAAACTAACGGAAACGGCTCTCCAGCTCGTCATCAGATAGTAGAGTCAGGATCGTTTTTCCGTCTGGCGTAAGATTGATGTCCGTACAGAGGAAGAGAGAGGCCAGAAGATGGTCCATTTCTTCGATAGAAAGCATTTTTCCTGCCGGGATGGCTTGGGCGGATGCCAAAGAGAATGCAATCATATTGCAGATATCTTCTTGGGCTTTACATTCCGTATCCAGGGCTTTATCTAAAATTTCTTTCAGTAAGGTTACGCAATCCACACCTTCCATGCTGGCTGGAATGCCGTTGACGGAATAGCTGCCTCCTCCTAAATTGCTCAGGTCGAAGCCAGAGTAGGAGAGTTCGTCCATCAGTTCGGGCAAGATGGCCTCTTCGGCGGGAGTCAGTTCGATCATGGCCGGGAAAAGCATTTGCTGGGAGGCTGCTTTCTGTTGGCTGATCGATTTCTGGTATTGCTCGAAAAGGATGCGGATATGCGCACGGTGCTGGTCGATGATGGCCATACCGGATTTCAGTGTGGTGATGATGTAACGGTTCTTGTATTGGAAACAGGGCATGACAGGCGGGGTGGATACCGTGTCCACGAATGGAAGATTCTTATTGGGCTCCGTGAAATCCATCGTCTTTTCCGAGGAGGGAAAAGAACGATTCTCGATTCGTTTTTCGATAACCCCCTCTTCCGGAAGAATGGATGTACGGTCTGCTTCGAAGTTCTTATACAATTCAGACCAGTCAAAGTTTGATACGGGAGCAGTCTGAAAAGGATTGTAGTTCGAGTCAATCTGCACTTTCGGTGTTCCGCCTTTCCAATCGTTTTTTTTCGGATTGTATACTGGGATGTCAAAGCTTTTTTCCTCATTGAAATCAAGCAGAGGGATAGCACTTGACTTTGCCAGGGCTTCCCGTACGCAAGCCAGTAGAATCTGCCAGATGGGCTGTTCGTTCTCAAACTTGATTTCGGTTTTTGTCGGATGAATATTTACATCGATGCTCGCCGGGTCTACGTTGAAATAGATGAAATAACTAGGCATTTCGCCTGCCGGGATCAGTTGGTCGTAGGCCTGCATGACCGCTTTATGAAAATAGGGGTGCTTCATGAAGCGCCCGTTGACAAAGAAATATTGGAGCGCACCACGTTTCTTGGCGGTTTCCGGTTTGCCTACAAAGCCGGTTATCGCGACCAAAGAACTTTCCGTGTCTACTGAGAGCAGCTTTTGGTTCATGTTTTTCCCGTAAATGTTACTGATGCGCTGGCGTAATCCGGTTTCCGGGAGATTCAGGATTTCCGTTTCGTTGTGATATAAAGACATGGCTACTGACGGGTTCACCAAGGCGATCCGTTCAAATTCATTCAGGATATTCCGGAACTCAGTCTCGTTCGATTTCAAGAATTTGCGCCGTGCCGGGACATTATAGAACAGATTCTTGACCGAGAAGCAACTTCCTTCCGCGCATGAGTCGGCCTCGATGGATTGCAGTTGCGATCCGGCAATCTCCAGTCGGGTTCCCAGTTCGGAACCCTTCAGCCGAGTACGCAATTCTACGTGGGCAACGGCTGCTATCGAAGCCAACGCCTCGCCCCGGAATCCCATCGTATGCAAGGCAAACAAATCGTCTGCCCGGGCGATCTTGGAGGTCGCATGTCGTTCGAACGACATACGTGCGTCTGTTTCCGACATTCCTTTGCCGTCATCGATGACCTGTACCAGTGTCTTGCCGGCATCTTTGATGTTGACTTGTACATGCGTAGCTCCGGCATCGATCGAATTCTCGACCAACTCCTTGACCACCGATGCCGGCCGTTGTATTACTTCGCCTGCCGCAATCTGGTTAGCTATGCTGTCCGGAAGTAAATGAATGATATCGCTCATTATTGTACTAAATACCAAAGAATTAATCCCAAAAGAATCAATGCGAAGATAAGTTTGGTGGATTTTGACTTACGGCTGTGTGCGTCTTCGCCTTTCGCCACACTTTTCTTCAGATGGCTGGTTCCTTCGATAAACGTACCCTTGATGTGCGGCTTGAAGTCCTCTTCCGAAGGCTTTTCTAGTCCCATCTCTACCCGTATCTTGCGCTTGCGCTCTTCCAACTCTTCCTTGTGCGGATCCCAATAGATAGGTTTGTGTTCGAATTGCCGAGGCTTACGCATTCTGTAAAATGAAGAAACTCCCATAATCGTTTTATTTTTTAATTGTTCCACAAAGATACAACGAAAGCGGAGAATCAATTAATAATTAACAATTAAAAACGTCTCCATTTGCAGGTTCGCTCCGCTCTCCCGTAGTTACGCATCGTTGAGCAGCTCCGACGCTCTTTTTCAGGGGAAAAACTATGGATTCTCATGTCCTCCTCCAACGTCCTCACTATCGAGAAAGAGGTACCGGAGGATGTGATACTGCTGAATGCAACGAATGCAACGCAGTTTGACTACCAAATCATCGAGACATCGACCGGCGTGGTGCGCATGAGCGGTTCGGCTCCTGTTGACCAGCGGTTGGAGTTGGACGTATCTTCATTGCGCAGCGGCATTTATACCGTCATTGTTTCGGAGAACGGCGAGGTGAAGGCACAGCAAACTATCCGGCTGTAAACTTTTAGATACAAAGGGTACGAAGGACACACAAAATTCATCAAGATACGTTGCCCTTCGTGCCTTCAATGAGTTATTAACTTTTCCAAATAAACAGTTGCCCAAACAAAAACGCAGCAGCGGAGGAGCTTAATGCACGAACCTGTTACTCCGTTTCGGAGCATCCTGTACCTTCTTCTTTCTTACGGTATAGATATCCTCTTTGTTAAGGGGACGGAGGTAATCATACCAGAAGAAATCTTTCAGCTCTTTTTGCTCCGGATTCAGATCGGGAATCGGAGTGAGCTGCCCTTTGGGATTGTTGGTCACGCGTAGACGCTCTATCTTGTTTTCTTTGAGCCACATGGTCAGGTAGGCGCTCTGGAGGAAATTCAGTCCCACCATGCTTCCGTCTTTTTCCAACGGATAATAGATCGTTTCCACACTTCCCGCCACGTCAATCTGGCGCACTGCCTGACCGTTAAAGTAAGCCTTCAGGTCATTCCCTTTTATTTGGTTGTAATATGAAGTGTCCACTTCTTGCGCGGCAAAAGCGAATTGCTTGACATGCACGAAGTCGATAGCGCTGTCGCCCATATAGACGAGAATCGTATCCCCATAGAGCTGGTATTGCGTGTTCCAAAGAACCGGGTCGTCATACATATAGAGGATGGAGTCACGCGAATTGAATTGCATCGAGTCGCATACTCCCTGTAAGTCCGTCCGATAAAAACGTACACCGTGGAAAGCCTTCAGTTCCCGGTAGGTTGAATCGACGGTAAACATTTGCAACGTGTCGGCATGGAGATATAGTGTGTCGCCTTGCGAATATTCCAGGCAGCGTGCGCTGTCGGTGGCAAAGGCATAGCCTGTCTTTTCGTTATAATAGCCATACTCACCTTTCAGCATGATGCGTTGTAAGGTGTCTTGGATGCACATATTCCCAAATACTTCGCCGAATCCGTTTTGCCGGTCGTAGGCGATAGAGTCGCCTGTCAGGAAACGGTTCCCGGAGACGACTTCCGAGCGGTCGAGCAGCATCGAGGTGTTGTTGACTGTATCATACCATCCGCGCGAGGAATGAATCGTTCCGCTGTCAGAAACGATGACCGAGGGGCCTAAGATGGTGGATATTTTAGATGTCGTGTTGTAGTGAAGCGTGTCGGAATAGAGAGTGAAATTGGGATTCTCCAGCCGGACGCTGTCATTGAAAACGGCCAATTTGGTAGAAGGACTGTACTGTCCGTAATAAGAAGAAAGCTGATTGAGCGAATCGACAATCATGCCGCCCTCGAAATAATAGCCGATATTGGGGATGCGTTCATAATTCAGACTGTCGGTAAAGAGTGTCACCTGCCGGTTTTCCATCCGGACATTCTCGCGTAGGTAGGCTATCCGCGCGTCTCCATCGTAGTAAAGGTATTGCCCGTAGACAAACAACGTATCGCCCTGCTCCATACGTACATTGCTGAATGCCTCCAATGAATTACTCTTTTCGTAGAAGTAGGCACTGTCACAATACATATAGGAGCTGTCATGGCGGAAACACACATCACCGACCAATACTTGCGCATCGGCACGTACCGCTTCGTCAAAAGACAAGGTGTTAGCATGCTCCAGATAGACCTTCGTCTTCTTTACCGGGACTGTATCCTGCGCTTGTGCCCAAGCATTGAGGGTACACCAGCATAGCAAACCGATGAGGGCGATTATTTTTGTCTGCTTCATTCTTTTACCCAATCAGGAAAACGGAAATCACAATTTCTCCAGCCTTCGCTAATGCGGACGTAGGTGGACTTCTGCTGCTTGCGAATCCAATCGTTCAGTAATTCCTCGCGTTTCTTATTTTCTACAATCGTCTTCAAGGCTTGGTAGTCGTCAGACAAATTGGCCTTGTGTGCCTCTGTACGAGCACGCAGTTTGACAATTGCAATCACCTCTTTCTGCTTGTCGGTCGTCATACGGAAAGGCTTGGATATGTCTCCTATCTTCATGTCATAGACAACTTTACCGACCTCTTGTGGAAGCTCATGCAATTCGAACCGCGGTGTGCCGGAATTGCTGCTTTGGTAGTTGGAGTTCACCATAAGACCTTTATTGTTGCGCGTATCTTTATCGTAAGAAAGGAATGTAGCGGCTTCGTCAAAGGTGAATTTGTTTTCCATCAGATTGTTGTAGATAGAGTCCATACGGGCAGTTGCCTCCGTCAATTCCTTTTCAGATACCTCCGGTTTCAACAGGATATGCCGGCAATTGATACGGTCGCCTCGCTTTTCGATCAGCTGGATAATGTGAAAGCCATATTCGGTTTCTACAATCTGCGAGATATGTTTGGAGTCTTTCAGGTTGAAAGCCACATTGGCAAATGCCGGTTCCAGCATCGACTTGCTCATAAAGCCTAACTCGCCTCCGCGCATAGCCGATCCGGGGTCTTCGGAATAAAGACGGGCCAAGGTTGAGAATTCATATTTCCCGCTGTTGATATCTTCCGTGAATTGTCTCAGACGCGCCTTGATGGCATCTGTTTCTTCAAACGGAATCTTCGGTTCGATGGTAATGATCTGTACTTCGACCGTCATAGGGATATTCGGCAGACTGTCTTGCGACAATTGGTTGTAGTACTTGCGGACTTCCGAAGGCGTCAGTTTGATTTCACCGACCAGCTTGCGCTGCATCTCTTCTACAATCTGCTGCTCTCTGACCATCTCTATTTTCTCATCCTTGATCTGGGAAAGTTTTTTGTTGAAATATTCTTCTACTTTCTCTTTCGAGCCAATTTGTCCGATAACCGAGTTGATCCATTGGTCGACACTTTGAATAACTTGAGATTCTGGTACCTCAACACTGTCTATCTTCGCCTGATTCAGATAAAGCTTTTGGATGGCCATCTGTTCCGGAATGAAACAATAGGGGTCTCCTTCCAATCGTTCGCCTGCATTTAACAAATACAAACGCTGGTCTTCAACATCGGAACGCAGGATAGCGTCATCTCCCACTACCCAAACGATTTCATCAATCACGTTATCTTGCGCTTTTAGCAGCCAAGAACAACTCATTAACAAACATGCAAGTAAAATCCTCTTCATTGTAGCATCCTTTTATTGCTTTTTCAAGGCTGTTCAGCCGGGAAAACGACATCCCCGCCCCGAATCGCATCATTATATAATTCTTCTTCAAAATCTCTCAAAAATTGTATCTTATGTTGGTTGACCAACATATCCAATACTTGTGTGTGCGCATATTCAAAAGGTGCGACATCCCCTTTGAGTATGTATTCTTTTATGTTCAGCAAATAACAGAAGTTGCTGTCTGCCGTTTCAATAAACGAATGTGTGCGTAAAAAATTCTCCTCGTCCGTTATCTTTAGCGGAATGGTAGCCATGACGTCGCCAAAGCTAATCCATTTATCGTAAAAATATTCATAAACAGCCGCATTTTGTACGCTATATTTTTCTATTTTTTCAATTTCAGGTTCAGCGGAGGAGCGATACCATTTTTTTACATCCGTCAAATTCGGCGCATCTACCGGTATTTTCAGGAACAGTCCCTTGATCAAGTTCTGGTCTAAGGTGAAATCTTTCGCATTGGTTTCATAAAAACGGCGCATCTCTTCCTCTGATATATTGGCCGATAACCGTTCTTTAACCAGTTGTTCTTGGTAACGGTAACGGACCAGCGAGTGTCTATAAGCATCAACTAACTGGTCAATCTCCTGTTTGTCCGTATTCGTCAGGTTCTGTAAAGCAACATCATATACCAGTTTATCCTTTATCCATTGTTTGATAAAACTTTCAGCCCATATCAGGCTGTCTGCTGAAGAAAGACGGGAAGGGAGGGCTGCTTTTAAATCTGCCCGTGATAAGGCACGGTCGTTTACTTTTACCAAAAGGTCTTTTTGCTCTGCAGATTGCTTGGGCTGGCAACTGCAAAAGCATGCGACTATCCAGATAAAAGCAACTACTCTTCTCATACGAACTATTTATTGTTTTTTATAGCCTTCTCCAGTGCTTTCCAATTCACGGAAATAGGATATTTGTTTCTTAATTCCGCAAGCCATGCCTCTTCAACCGATTCTTGTTCATCGGCAGGCTTGCTCCATACCTTCTCGTTGCTGATGGCGAACAGCAAGATACCATCCCGATATTCATTGATAAGCAGATTGTATTCGGGATGTTTTTGAGTCAGGTTCTTGCGTTCCATTCCAGTCAGTATATCCCGGACAAAAAGGTCGTACACCTCTTGCATGAAATCTCCGGAGTAGGTCTTTACGGAGAACGGACACCGTTGCAGGTAGATGGCAAAATCCCGTTGGGTGAAATTGACTGTATCCATGCGTGCCAAGGTCTTTTCTAACGATTGGGCCTTTTCGAAAAATTCTTTATCCGTCGGGAAATAGTCGTAGCATAAAGCCTCCAGCTCAGCATACGCTTCCGGATAAAAGGTGTAATTATATTCTTTTTTCATCCGGTCATCAAATCCTTTATACAGGGCAAAGTTCCATTCGCCTTGGGCCATCCGGCGGTGCCAGGATTTCTTTACATCATCTAAAGGAGTCTTATCCAGCTTCTTAAGCAGCTTAATGATATGATATCCGAACTGAGTCTTGAACGGACGAGTTATATCGCCCTCCTTTTGCAAAGAGAAAGCTTCTTTCTCAAACTCTTGTACCATCTCTCCGATACCGAAAACCGGGAGAACTCCCTTTTTGACAGCCGTAGCCTTATCCGCGGAGAATTTCTCGGCTAACTCACCGAAGTCTGCACCCGACTGGAGTTGTGTATAAATAGAGTCTGCTTCTTTCTTTACCGCCTCTCCGTCCAGTTTGATGGAATCTTTGGTGAAAGGAAGCAGGATATGAGCTACCTGTACCCGTCCCGGATTGGGGATGCGGCGGTGCAGTTTGATGATATGAAACCCTAATTTGGTTCGTACCGGCATGGAAAGCGTCCCTTCCGGCATGGAATAAGCAGCATCTTCGAATGCTTTAACGGTACGCATAGGGTAAAAGCCGCGCACGTGTTCGTATCCGATATGTTTCGGGTCTTGTTGCATCAGTTCTTTGCCTACCGTTTCAAAATCCTCACCGTTTTGAATGCGGGTACGGATTTCCAACGCGCGTTGGTAAACCTCAGCGGTGTCTTTTCCGACCGTTTTTTCCGGAAGGAACAGCAGGATGTGGCTTAAATCCAGAATTTCGTTCATCCGGGCATATTCTTTTTCCACAACTTGATCCTCAGCGTCTTTGTCTGATAGATAACTTGCTGTCAGTTCTGAACGGTATTTGCTCAATTCCTCCTCAAAATCTTTGGTTTTATCTATATTTTGAGATTCGGCATCAGCAACTTTCAGCTTGAAATTTTCGAATAGTTGCACGAAGGCCTTCAGTTCATTCTTGTCCGCTAAATTATTTTCGCCATTTTTCTTGGCGGAATAAAAGAATTCAGACATAAGGACCTGTTTGTCACCCACAACCATAGCTACCGAATCCGGAAGGGATTTGGCTGAGCCTGCAACACTCGCCAAGAGCAAAGCTGATACTAGAAACTTTTTCATCAATAAATAAATTTGATGCTACAATTTTACGATTACAAAAATACACTAATTTAACGGACAGATAACCGAATTAGTATCTTAGTCTGTTAAATTAGTGTTTTTTATATTTCCCTGCGGTTCTTAATTAGCCATTTCAGAAAGGAATTTGATTCGGATTAGACGAATTTCCTCTTCAGTATAATCTCCTCCCAATTCTTCGATGGCTTCTTCCAGGTCGTCTGTTTCAGAATCCTTGAAATAGTCATAAATATCTTCAATATGGTCTTCATCCATGACATCATTCACGAAATAGTCGATATTAATCCGTGTACCTGAATAGACAATAGCCTCGATTTCGTCCAGCAATTCGCTAAATTCCAGACCTTTGGAAACAGCGATGTCATCCAAAGCCACTTTCCGGTCGATGCTTTGTACGATCCAGACTTTCAATTTCGACTTATTGGCCACCGTACGCACGCGCAAGTCTTCCGGACGTTCGATTTCATTCTCTTCCACATGCTTTTTGATCAGCTCTACGAATTCGGCTCCGTAGCGTTTTGCCTTTCCGGCTCCGACTCCCGGAATGTTTTGCAACTCTTCCAACGTGATTGGGTAGGTCGTAGCCATAGCCTCCAAAGAGGGATCTTGGAAGATGACGAAAGGCGGAACGTTCAACTTCTTGGAAAGCTTTTTCCGTAAGTCCTTCATCATCGAGTAGAGTACCGGGTCAACGGCGCACGATGCGCTTCCGCGAACAGGAACCTCTTCTGTTTCATCTTCAAACTCATTATCTTCGGTAATCTTGAACGATACCGGTTTCTTGATGAACTCTTTTCCTTTAGGCGTAATTTTCAGTAAACCGTAATTTTCAATGTCTTTTGTCAGATAACCAGCGATCAACGCCTGGCGGATAACCGCATTCCACGTTTTCTCGCTTTGATCCTGGCCCGAAGCGAATATTTCCAATTCATTGTGTTTGTACGATTGAATTTCGGATGTTTCGTTTCCGACCAGCATATTTACAATATATTCTGCCTTAAACTTCTCTTTTAATGTGCTGATTACTTCCAGTACAGCACTCAACAATTCTTTAGCTTCCACTTTTTTCTTAGGGTTCAAACAGTTATCACAATTACCACAATTATCTTCCGGGTAAGCTTCTCCAAAATAATGAAGCAATACTTTTCTTCTGCAAACAGATGTTTCCGCGTATGCGGCTGTTTCCAACAACAGTTGTTTCCCTATTTCTTGTTCGGCAACAGGTTTTCCCTGCATGAATTTTTCTAATTTCTGCAAGTCCTTATACGAATAAAACGCGATACATTTGCCTTCGCCTCCATCTCGCCCGGCACGTCCGGTCTCTTGATAATACCCTTCCAGGCTTTTGGGAATATCGTAATGGATGACATACCGTACGTCCGGTTTGTCAATACCCATTCCGAAAGCGATAGTAGCGACGATTACGTCTACTTGTTCCATCAGAAACGCATCCTGATTGGCTGAACGGACCTGCGAGTCCATTCCGGCGTGGTAGGGTAACGCTTTGATGCCGTTAGCTTTCAGGATATCAGCAAACTCTTCCACTTTCTTTCGGCTCAGACAATAAATAATGCCGGATTTACCTTCGTTGTTCTTGATGAATTTGATGATATCCCGGTCTATATTGGCTGTTTTCGGACGCACCTCGTAGTACAAATTAACTCGGTTGAAAGAAGATTTGAATACGGTGGCGTCTGTCATGCCTAAATTCTTCTGGATGTCATGCTGAACTTTAGGCGTGGCTGTAGCCGTCAGAGCGATCAACGGGCGTTTCCCTATTTCATTGATGATAGGCCGGATCCTGCGGTATTCCGGACGGAAATCATGTCCCCATTCCGAGATACAGTGCGCTTCATCTACGGCATAGAATGAAATCTTGACCTGGCGAAGGAACTCCACGTTTTCCTCTTTGGTCAACGATTCCGGAGCGACGTAGAGCAATTTTGTTTTTCCGGATAAGATATCATTTTTTACCTGATCAATAGCCGATTTGCTCAATGAAGAATTAATAAAATGCGCAATGCCGTCTTCTTCACTGAAATTACGCATGGCATCTACCTGATTTTTCATCAGTGCGATAAGCGGAGATACAACGATAGCCGTACCCTCCATCATCAGGGAAGGCAACTGGTAACACAATGATTTGCCTCCTCCGGTTGGCATTAATACAAAGGTATCTTTCCCTGCCAATACATTTTCAATAATTGCTTTTTGGTTTCCTTTGAATGTGTCGAAACCAAAATGTTTTTTCAGTGCCTCGGTTACTTTATCTTTCTTTGCCATACTCGCTATTATTAGAAATAGGTTTACGTTGTTTTATCCAGCTACCTGTAATCGGTTTACATCAGTTTTTGCAAATTTTTCTTTTGCATAGTCCAAAGTCACATGCAGTTCTTTTTCTTGTTTTGACGGCATACTGAACATGGCATCCATCATTATCGCCTCTACGATTGACCGCAGGCCACGTGCGCCTAATTTGAACTCCATGGCTTTGTCTACAATAAATTCATAGACTGCTTCGTCAAACGTCAGTTGGATATCATCCATGGCAAACAGCTTGATGTATTGCTTGATGATTGAGTTCTTGGGCTCGGTCAGGATATTGCGCAAGGCTTGCCGGTCCAAAGGATTCAGATAGGTCAGAATCGGCAGACGGCCGATGATTTCGGGTATCAGCCCGAACGACTTCAAATCGGCCGGAGTGATGTACTTCAGCAGATTGTTACGGTCTACCTGATTGGTCTCCTTACTTGCCGCATAGCCTACGACACGGGTATTCAACCGTTGGGCGATTTTCTTCTCGATGCCGTCAAAAGCCCCGCCGCAGATAAACAGGATGTTTTTGGTGTCGACCGGAATCATCTTCTGCTCCGGATGCTTACGCCCTCCCTGGGGCGGAACGTTTACCACCGATCCTTCCAACAGTTTCAAAAGCCCCTGTTGGACACCTTCACCGCTGACATCGCGGGTGATGGACGGGTTATCGCCTTTTCGGGCTATCTTGTCGATTTCATCAATGAATACGATTCCGCGCTCAGCCGACTCTACGTTATAATCGGCGGCTTGCAACAGACGGGTCAAGATACTTTCGATATCTTCTCCCACATATCCGGCTTGCGTCAATACGGTCGCATCCACAATGGCAAACGGGACGTGCAGCAACTTGGCGATAGTGCGTGCCAGTAAGGTTTTTCCCGTTCCTGTCGAGCCGACCATAATGATGTTGGACTTTTCGATTTCCACATCGTCATTGGTCTCCTCCTGCATCAACCGTTTGTAGTGGTTGTATACGGAAACCGACAGATAACGTTTGGCATCGTCTTGTCCGATCACGTACTGATCCAAGAAATTCTTTATATCTTCGGGTTTTGGCAAATCCTCCCGATTGATATCCAATTTAGATTTTTTGTTTCCCAGTTGTTCTTTAACAATCTCGTATGCTTGTGTAGCGCATTCATCGCAGATAGCTCCGTTGATACCATTGATCAGAAGCCGTACATCCCGACTTGTTCTTCCACAAAACGTACAAGAATCGCCTGCTTTGGCCATATAATTCCTTTTTTTATTATTTCTTCATTAAAATATCATCAATCATGCCATACTCTTTCGCTTCTTCGGCGGTCATCCAGAAATCACGGTCGCTATCGCGTTCCACATCTTCGAATGGTTTTCCGGAATGATTGGATATAATCGTATATAATTCTTTCTTTACTTTTAATATTTCGCGGGCTGTGATTTCGATATCCGATGCCTGTCCCTGAACGCCACCCAGCGGTTGATGGATCATCACGCGTGAGTGTTTCAAGGCGAACCGTTTGCCTTTGGCTCCGGCAACCAACAGGACAGAGGCCATTGAAGCCGCGATGCCGGTACAAATGGTAGATACATCCGAACCGATGAACTGCATCGTGTCGTAAATGCCATAGCCGGCATATACCGAACCGCCCGGCGAGTTGATATAAATAGAGATATCCTTGCCCGGATCGCTCGAATCCAGATAGAGCAGCTGGGCCTGGATTACATTTGCTGTATAGTCATCGATTTGGGTTCCTAAAAATATGATACGGTCCATCATCAAACGCGAAAAGACATCCATCTGAGCCACATTCAGCTGACGCTCCTCGATAATGGTCGGCGAGATGTAGCTGCTTGTAATGTTCATGTAACTGTCCAGCGCGGTTCCGCTCATTCCCAAATGCTTGGTCGCATATTTTCTGAAATCTTCCATAATTAATTTGTTTATCATAAAAATCCGTAGAAAGCACACAAAAGGGATTTCCCTTATTCATTTCTCAACGGGTAAACAAAGTTATAAATAAATTTCTAAAAGCAGCAATTTATTTTTCGTTCCGTCGAGATATTTTTTTGAGGAAAATCCCTTTTCGGTTATTTTAAGCCTCTTTTAAAGGCTTTTTAGAATTATCTTACTCAAATAACTTGGCAA
>DWYO01000205.1 GCA_019118725.1 Candidatus Parabacteroides intestinavium
CATAGCGGCTTTTCTGGCGGCTACGGTACTCCCGTTCAGTAGTGAGGTGGTGCTTACGGGAGTTTTGCTTGCCGGTGCCTCATATATGCCTTGTATGATTTCGGCCACATTGGGCAATTTCTTAGGTGGAATGAGTTGTTATTGGCTGGGAATGTTGGGGAAGGTGGAATGGATTGAGAAGTATCTTAAATTGGACATCTCGAAACTCAAAAAGGTACAGGACTGGATACAAAACAAAGGCTCGTGGATGGGGTTCTTTGTCTTCCTTCCGGGGATAGGTGATTTCATAGCCGTAGCTTTGGGTTTCCTTCGGGCGAATGTCTGGATTGTAGCCATTTCCATGTTTTTGGGAAAAGCGATACGTTATTGGGTGTGGATGGAGTTTGTCTATAAGGTTCAGGAGTTTTTGTAGAAGAGGGAAGGAGATATTTGGAAATGGGGATTTAGAATTAAAAAACAAATTTGAATATCTAATCAATATTAGTTAATTTTGCGACACAAATAAAAAGCTCAAGATGAATGCGAATTTGAAAATTTCAACCAAGCAAGTAATCCTTCGGGAGATAAAGGATTACTGCATGATAGCCTTGTCGATGATACTATATGGTATAGGGTGGACGTTGTTCTTGCTTCCGAATGATATTACCACAGGTGGAGTTCCGGGTATTGCCTCCGTCGTTTATTTCGGGACAGGATTGCCTGTGCAATACACTTATTTTGCCATTAACGTCATCTTATTGTTACTTGCCCTGAAAATTTTAGGATTTAAATTCACCATCAAAACCATCTTTGCCGTTTTCACGCTAACGGCTTTTTTGGCTATTATCCAAAAGATGGCTCCGGAAGAGCCTCTGTTGCAAGACCAGCCTTTCATGGCCTGCCTGCTGGGAGCAACCTTCTGCGGAAGCGCCATCGGTCTGGCTTTGTCGTATAATGGCAGTACGGGGGGAACAGATATCGTAGCCGCCATTATCAACAAATATCGGGATGTATCATTGGGTACCGTGGTCCGGGCTTGTGATATGATCATCATAACTTCTAGTTATTTCGTCTTGCAAGATTGGGAAAAGGTCATTTATGGCTACGTGACACTTTATGTGAGCAGCTTTGTACTCGACCAAATCGTGAACGGGAATCACCAGTCCGTTCAGTTTTTTATCATATCCAAACATTATGAAGAGATAGCCAGCCATATCACCAAAGACATGCACCGGGGTGTCACGATTCTGGATGGTACCGGATTTTATACCGGAGCCGATGTGAAGATGCTATTCGTTTTAGCCAAGAAACGCGAATCCAACTACATTTTCCGGCTGATAAAGGATATCGACCCCAACGCATTTGTCACACAAAGCAATGTCAAAGGTGTTTATGGCGAAGGATTTGACCATATTAAGGTGAGATGATATGAGATTCCTTTCAGGTATAATCGGTCTGGCGGCTCTCTGGTTGTTCTCTTGCTCGGACGCTCCGCGCACCCATCAGCAATATGCGCCTTCAACCGTTAAGGAAGCCAAAGAAAACAAGGGAAATAAAGGGTTGCGGGCAGATTGGGAGATGGACTATGATTCTCTTTTTTTCCGTTATCCCTATCGTATTGAAATAAAGGATAGTCTGGCGGTTTTGTTGGATTTGCATAACGATACACATTACGGCTATGCTTTCACCTATCCGGATTGGAAGCCCATCGCGCCTTTCGGCAAGCGGGGCGAAGGACCGGAAGAGCTGTTGTCGACCGATCGGATCCGGATCCGATCGTTGGATTCTGTTTATGTATTGGATGCGAACCGGATGCAGATCACCCGTTGGTCGGTTTCTATTCCGGAGAAGAAAATCACGAGAGAGGAGGTCATCTCCTTGGATAAGCGTCTGCTCCGCACGTTGGATTTTTGCTTGAACGGTCCGAACTTCCTTGTTACCGATTATACTGGCAAATACCGGTTTCATGAGATCGGCCAGGACGGGAAGATTATCCGAAGCGTGGGAAACATTCCTACCGAACATAAAGAGGCCTTGGAAAATGCGCCTGCTTTGGCACAGGCCTGGCGGACATTCATGAGCTACAATCCGAAGAACGGAGTGCTGGCATTGGTGACCCAGTTGGGCGAAGTGATAGAAGTTTATAATCTGAAGAACGGATTTCATAAGGTCGTGTTTGGCCCGAACGGGGAACCGGTGTTTTCAGCGCAGGGAAGCGAGGCCATCCCGAAAGGCATCAAGGGCTTCAATGATGTATTTGTAGCCGATTCCTGTATTTATGCTACGTTTGACGGGGTTACCTTTAAGGAAAAGATGCAGCAAGAAGTGTTTATGAATGGCGGAAGATGGGTTTATGTCTTTGATTTGGAAGGCAAATTGATAAAGACCATTCTCTTGGAACAAACCGCGCAAGGCATCTATGTGGATAAGAGGACAAATAGCCTCTACACGACCTGCTCGGACGAAGATTATCCGGTTATAAGGTATCCTGCTCCTTGATTATCTTTCCGTCTCTTTCCGGATAAGCTGGTACCCGATGTTGTAGAGGCTTTTCACCTCCAAGGAAAAGGGTTCGAGGTCTTTCCGTAACCGGGCAATCGCTTGGGCTATCCGTTGTTTGTCCGATTCGTCTGCAAAATCGGTATGGTTATGGTGATAAATTTGCTGCCCGATTTGGGTAAAAGTCACTATATGGTCGGGGGATTGAAGCAATAATTTGAAATAAGCGGCCTGTTGAGGCTTCAACCGCGTTTCATGTATCTTATTCTTTAAAATACCGGTCAATTCACAAAAACAGATATCCCGCCAAACCGGTATCAATTGCAGTTCTTCTTGGCAGGACATGGATTCCGATGATGCCGATACTTGCGTTACCGGATATACTCTCTTCCTATGCAATACCCACATCATGCAGCCTACCAGCCAAACCACAGATAGTATATAAAGATAGGGACGATTAAGTAATACCCCTAACGGCATCCGGATATAAGCTTGCAAAGTAATCGCCTGTTCCGGAGAGTAATCTTTTTGGAAGTAAATTTCAGGCAAGGCAACAGCTTGTTGTAAATCCTCCGTAGTACAGGTCTGGATAATCCGGTCGCCATACGTACAACGGATGGCTGTCCATACCGGAAAATTCTGTTCCGCCACTTCTGCCCGAAACAGGCTATCCAAACGCGATCTCTCTGGATCGGTCTCTATCAAAAAGGCTTGATTACACCACTCATCTTTGTCCCGTTTGGAGATATCGTTAGGAGAAAGCCGGGAATCGTAAGCTCCATAGACAAAATCAATAAAATCATATTCTTTTTGGACAGCCTTTTGAAATGCCTGAAAAGCGTGCTCTTTGGCTTCTTGCCGGTATTGCCGGAAACCATGCAATCCGATAAGAGCCAAAAGGAGTGTACACAAGCCTCCTATACCCCATCCTTGTATGAATTTCAATGTCTTCATTTGTTTGTTTTATTTATATGGGAAGTTGACAAAATCTTGACATTACAATTACAATATACTGAAAATCAGTAGATCATAAAATGTCAAACATTTGTCAACTTATAATCCGTGATTTTTATTTGCAAAAACCTATCTTTGTGGCGTTCGCATTCCAACGGCTTTCCGGGAACCAAAGGAACCTGAGAACGCAATTCGAAGGCAAAAATAACGAAAACAAGTTAATATGAAAAAGAATTTATTAAAAGGGATAGCTGTAATAGCTATTTGTAGTGGAAGCTTGTATTTCTTCCGGCAACAGACAGAGAACGAAAAGCCCGTTTCCGATTTGGCATTGGCGAATGTGGAAGCCTTGGCTTCGGGGGAGAGTGGAAATTTCCGGTGCTTAGGGCATGGAGATGTGGAATGTTATGGTTATCGGATCAGAATGAGATTTGATAACCTTAGGTAAAGGGGAAAAAGGGGCCGCAGCTTCATCCGTCTTGTAAGCAGAGCGGTCCCCCCAATACCTTTCCCTATTTAGTAATAGATAAAAAAGGAGGTATCCGCAGGCAAAGATAGGTAATTTTCAGGAAAGTGCGAACTCCCCTTACGCAGGCTTTCCGATAGGAGAGTTGGTTGCGGAAGAGATTCATGGTACTTTTATGTTGAACTGTAAATTTCAAATTTTATGAAGAAGAAAATAATGTATGCGGTTGCTTGTGTGGCATTAGCCGCTGTGGCTGGGTGGAATTACCAGCAAAGTAAACAGAATGTAGAACTTTCGGACTTGGCTCTCGAAAATGTGGAAGCACTGGCTTCGGGAGAAGTTACAACCCCAACTAATTGTCCTGGAGGTTTAGTTCTCTGTGCATGGATTACAGGTGCACCAGGTGGTTCTGTAACTTACTATGAGAAATAAATTATAAATTTAGTGAGAGATTGTGGTAAGAAAAGACTTTTATCGCAATCTCTCTTTTTTAATCAAATATTCTATGAAACAATATTTATTCATCATTATACTTTTGGCATTAATGCAATGTAAAAATGATTCGAGTACTATGCTTTCATT
>DWYO01000206.1 GCA_019118725.1 Candidatus Parabacteroides intestinavium
GTTTCGGAAGCCATGCGAATTGCATCGGCTAACGGAATATCAGCCTTTTGTACCATAGTTTGGACCAGTTTATCCATAGTAGCCAGGCTTCCGGCTAATGAAGAATGGTCGGCTAGTTTACATACACCATCTTCGATAATGAAATTCGGGTCAATGTTCGGATGTTCGCAAGCGGCGTATGCAACGGCATCAGTTACCAGGCAGGTATTCTCTACACCTTTCAATTTATAAACCAGACGTAAGATCGTAGAGGGCAAGTGCATGCCGTCAGCAATTACTTCGACAGTCATGTTGTCCATTAAATAAACACTTTCTACTGTCCCTTCATATTTGTATTCCTTCCGTTTATGGAATCCCGGCATTGCATTATAGAAGTGCGCGGCATGGGTAAAGCCAGCTTCATAAGCTTCCCGAATTAATTCAAATTCGGCTTCAGTATGAGTTACAGCAAGCATTATGCCTTTGGATTTAACATACTTGGCAAACTCTAAGGCGCCCGGAAGTTCCGGACTAATGTCCCAACGTTTGATGCAGGGCAAATCTTCTAATAATGAGGTGTATTCTTCCTTGTCCAGTCCTTTGATAGAATTGGCAAAGAGATTGCCAGCCATTTTGGGATTCAGATAAGGGCCTTCCAGATGTAATCCGTGAACCGGAAGTTTCTTTTCGGCCATAAGATTTTCGCATACTTCGGCTGCCTTACGAATTTCATCCGCTGAAGAGGAAGAAAGGGTCGGAAATATAGAGGTCGCTCCGTGGCGTAGATGAGCCTGAACCGCAGTGCGGAAGGCTTCGTCTGTACCCTCCTTGAAATCATGTCCGCCACCTCCATGCACATGCATCGCTACAAATCCCGGAACGATATACATTCCTCTTGCATCAATTACTTTAGCTCCGATTACTGCCAAATCGCTATTGGTGACTTCTAAAATTTTTCCATCACTAATCAATACTGATCCTTCGTCCAACCAGCCTTGTGGAGTCAGTATTTTCCCATTTATTATTTGTGTCAGCATAGTTTCCTATATTAATATAAGGTAAACATTTATTTGTTTAGAATAATTTGTTCGTTCCATCGACCAGTTTGCCCATAGCCCAAACAGCACGCAGATTCAAGTCTTTGTCTAAGACGATGATATCGGCATCTTTCCCCCGTTGCAAAGAGCCTTTCCGATCGTAGACACCCATGATACGAGCTGGTGTTTCTGAGGCCATACGGACGGCATCAGCCAACGGAATATCTGCTTTTTGAACCATCGTGCGAATCAGCCGGTCCATGGTTGCGATACTTCCGGCCAGTGCAGAACGATCGGATAATTTACATACGCCATCTTCGATGATTACACGCGGGTCGAATGCTGTTTGGCTGTCGGTCGCAGTACAAGCCAAAGCATCTGTTACCAGACAAGTGCGTTCTACTCCTTTAATTTTGTAGACGAGACGTAAGATGGTGGGGGGGACATGAATGCCATCGGCTACGACTTCAACGGTCATATCATCAATCAGGTAAACACTCTCGACTGTTCCTTCGTATTTGTATTCGCGCCGTTTGTGGAATCCCGGCATGGCGTTGTAGAAGTGAGTGGCATGTGAGTAACCCGCTTCGTAAGCGGTGAGAATATCTTCATATTCTGCAGCTGTATGTCCTACTGCGGCCAATACGCCTTTCGAGGTGATGTATTTACCGAATTGCATAGCCCCCGGCAGTTCCGGTGCGGCGTCCCAACGCTTGATGCAGTGAGTGTCTTCCAGCAATGGAATATATTCCTCTGGATCGGGGTCTTTGATCCATTCCGGAATTTGTGCCCCTGCCATTTTTTTGTTGAAATAATGTCCTTCCAGATGTAGACCTAATACGGGAGTATCTGGTTCGGCCATCAATTTTTCTGTCGTTTCGGCAGCAGCTCGAATCATGGGGATGGTAGACGAAGAAAGAGTAGGGAAAATAGAGGTCGTTCCATGTTGCATGTGCGTATGTATCGCTACACGAAAAGCCTCTTCCGTCCCTTCCATGAAATCGCGTCCGCCTCCGCCATGAACATGCAGCTCAACCCCTCCGGGGACAATATACATACCTTTGGCATCAATCAGCTTTGCTCCAACGATAGCCAAATCGCAGTTTGTAACTTCCAGGATCTTGTTGTCCTGAATCAATACAGAGCCGTCTTTCAGCCAGCCCTGTGGGGTAAGTATCTTACCATTTATAATTTGTGTCAGCATTGTTATGTTATTAGTTTATTAGGCTTCACAAAAATAGATAAAATTTAAATGGGGTGTACGTGTCATAAAGGCTGTTTTTCCTGAAATTCCTATTAAAAATGTATAAATATGTGTTCCTCTTTTCCAAATATCTAATTTAATCGTACTTTTGCCACGTTAATATTATAGTAAAAAGAAACATGGACGCAGAAAAGAAAGAAGCGAAAGAGATAAATAAGTATTCCTTGCTGATCGTGGCTGTGATTGTTTTGGCTTTGATAGCGTGTGGAGGTGGTTATTACATTTTCCATCAGAACAAGCAAATGGAGCAGTTGACCCAGTCGTTTGACCTGGAGAAAGAGATGATGGCTGATGACTTGAATGAACTTTCACTTCAGTATGAGGGGTATAAGTTTAGTGTGAGTAATGATTCGTTAGTAGCTCAACTTTCAACTGAGCAGGCCAAAGTCCAACGTCTGTTGGAGGAGCTTCGGACTGTGAAATCTACGAATGCGAAAGAAATAGCCCGTTTGAAGAAGGAGATTGCTACTTTGCGTAAGATCATGCGTAATTATGTTGTGCAAATTGACTCCTTGAACCGGGCGAACGAACAATTGAAAGTAGAAAAACATGAGGCTGAAAAAAAATATCGTCAGGCATCTTCTACCGCGGCGAGTCTGAAGAAAGAAAAGGAACAATTGACCGAGCGTGTGACGTTGGCCAGCAAGTTGGATGCTACCGGAATTACGGTTACACCGGTTAATTCGCGCGGAAAACTGGCAAAGCGCATCAAAAAGATGGAGCAATTTGTAGTTAACTTCCGAATTGCGAAGAATGTGACAGCTCAGGTTGGTGAGAAGGAAATTTATGTTCGCATCATGAAGCCGGACGATGATATCTTGGTGAAGAGCCGTGGGGATGTGTTTACATTCGAAGGCAAGGAGATCAATTACTCTATGAAGAAAATGATTGAATATGAAGGTGAAGAGGTACCGGTTACCATGTATTGGAATATTGAGGAATATCTCTCGCCCGGAACTTATCGGGTGGATATTTTTGCTGATGGAAATCTGATAGGTAAGAAATCGTTCGAGTTGAAAGATTAATGTCTAATTAAATTAAATACACATGAAACCTACATTATTTGTATTAGCGGCCGGAATGGGTAGTCGGTACGGCGGTTTGAAACAGTTGGACGGACTGGGTCCTAACGGAGAGACTATCATGGATTATTCGATTTTCGATGCGATTCGTGGCGGCTTCGGCAAGCTGGTATTTGTTATTCGCAAATCATTTGAAAAGGATTTTCGTGAGAAAATCGTTTCTAAATATGAGAATCATATTCCGGTAGAAGTTGTGTTTCAGGATTTGAATGATCTGCCGGCTGGATTCACCTGTCCGGAAGGACGTCAGAAACCTTGGGGTACTAACCATGCTGTATTAATGGGTAAAGATGTCATTAAAGAGCCGTTTGCTGTGATTAATGCTGATGATTTCTATGGTCGGGACAGTTTTGCTGTAATCGGTAAGTGGCTGTCCGGTATGGAAGGCAAGAAGAATGAATATTGCATGGTGGGCTATCGTGTAGGAAATACATTGAGCGAGAGCGGTGCTGTGGCACGTGGGGTCTGCGAGACCAATGCAGAAGGTTATCTGACGGGTGTGGTAGAGCGTACGGCTATCGAACGCATTGACGGAGATATCCAGTTTATCGATGAAAATGGCAAGAAGGTAGTCTTGGAAGAGAATACTCCGGTATCCATGAATATGTGGGGCTTTACACCGGATTATTTTCAATATTCGGAGGATTATTTCGTGGAATTTTTGAAACAAAATATCGGAAACTTGAAGTGTGAATATTTCATTCCGCTTTTGGTGAACGATTTGATTACGAAAGGTGTTGCTACGGTGAAAGTTTTGGATACGACATCCAAGTGGTTTGGTGTTACTTACGCTGCCGACCGCCAGAGTGTAGTCGATAAGATTCAGGCATTGGTTGATGCCGGAGAATATCCGAATAAATTGTTTTGAAGATCGATAATCTGAAACCATAGGTCAAACCGTTTTGGGGAGATCTATGGCTTTTTTTGTGTTTTTCTTGGATAAAATCCGAAAAATACCGGAGGAAAGTGTCAAAAAATTGGACAGTGGTGTCAAATTTTTTGACACTTTTCTTTTTATATAAAATAATTATTCGTTTGATTATTAGTTGTTTATGTGTATTGGCATAGTATTTGATTGTTTTTGGTAGGGAAATACTAAAAAAGGAAAATACAATGAATCCGATTATTAGAAATTTTATAAGTGTAATCAGGCGTTTCAAGCTGGCGATGGCATTGAATGTGTTAGGACTGGCTTCGGCGTTTGCCGCCTTCGTAATTATTATGATGCAAATCAGCTATGAGTGTAATTTTGAGAGTTGCCATCCTAATGCGGATAGGATTTATCGGGCAAATCTGAATGATAATTCTTTTGATGTCCCGATTTTACCTCGACCTTTCGTGGATGCAGTCATAAACTCTTCGCCTTTTATCGAAGCAGGCACGATTATCAATCCGTATACTGGAAAATATTATTTGCTGATTGAAAATGAAAACAGAAAATTCGGTTTTACGGAAGATTTTATCGCTTGTTATCCGGATATTACCCGGATGTTTAACTTTGAGATGCTGGAAGGTCTGACGAATTGTTTGGAAGACCCTAACGCAGTATTGATCCCTGAAAGCATGGCGCGGAAGTTTTTTGGTGATGATTCGGCTGTCGGAAGGCAAATTCATTTGAATGATGAGATTTGGGGGAAGTCCGGGCAAAAACTTTTGACAATTGGGGGCGTATATAAGGATTTTCCGGAAAATACACAATTAAACAATGTCATCTATACGGCTATGGATGGTTCTATGCAAGCGGAATCGTGGGGTAGCAGTAATTATATTTGTTATATTATGCTTAAGCCCGGTGTATCTCCGCAGGATATAGCCGACAATTTCAATCGGAATTTTGATTATAGTCTGATTCGTTCGCAAGGAGATGCAGCTAAGACGAAAATAGATTTATTGCCGATTCGGGATATTTATTATCAGAACGAATCGCCGGACGGACTTGTCGTGAAGAGTGGCAATCCGAATGCCACTATCTTGCTTTTAGGCGTAGGAATATTGATTGTCCTTATCGCTGCAATCAATTATACCAATGTTTATACGGCATTGGCTCCGATACGTATCCGGAGCATCAATACACAGAAAGTATTGGGCAGCAGTGATAATTGGCTACGCTTTTCATTGATAGGCGAGGCGATATTCGTTTCTTTTGTCGCTTATCTGTTAGGTTTGGTAATTGTTTGGTATTTGCGGGAGCTACATCTTTTGGAATTTCTGAAAGTAGAGATAGATTTTGTCGCACAGACAGGTTTATTGGTCGGGTTAGGCCTGTTTGCTTTGATTGTCGGTTTGATTGCCGGGCTTTATCCCTCATTCTACGTGACCTCTTTTCCTCCGGCTTTGGTATTGAAAGGTTCGTTCGGCCTTTCTCCTTCCGGTCGGAAATTGCGGACGGTATTAATCAGCATGCAGTTTATTATTTCCGTCGTGTTAATTATCGGGACGCTGTTTGTTTATCTGCAAAGCAATCTGATGCGGCATAGAACGTTGGGTTTCGACAAAGACCAGATAGCTATTGTAGAACTGCCGAGCAATATCTTGGAAAAGTCGGAGAATGTCTATATCAATAAACTGGAAGAAAATCCGGCGATTGAAGATGTGGCCTTTTCTTCCCAAAAATTAGGCGCTCAGGATAGCTATATGACTTGGGGAAACGTAACCTGTAACGATAATACCTTTTCCGCGTATATTTTTCCCGTGAGTTGGACCTTTTTCCGTACGATGGGAATAAAAATGGTGGACGGCCGTGAACCGACAGCATCTGATGCGAAGAGTGATTATCCGGTTTTCTTTGCCTATAAATCCATACAGGAAAGATGCCAGGCGCAGCCGGGCGACCGTTTCAGCGTGAGTTTTGCTGCACCGGATACGAGCGGTATTTTGAACTTCGCTGGCTTTACGGAGGATGTGCAGTTCTCTTCTGCGCGAAATAAATTAGATAATGGCATATTTGTCTTGAATTATCAAGAACATCTTCCGGTTTCTTACATTCGAATCAAAGCCGGAGCGGATATTGACCGGGTAATTTCGCATATTCGTGAAACCATCCACGAGATAGATGCGTCTTATCCGGTAGATGTTGAATTTTATGATGCAATATTTGATAATCTATACAAGCAGGAAGAGAGTTTAAAGCAGATGATAACGCTCTTCAGTTCGTTGGCAATTATCATTTCATTGGTAGGTGTGTTTAGTTTGGTGATGTTCGAAGCCATTTACCGACGGAAAGAGATTGCGCTCCGTCGTGTAATGGGCTCGAGCATTCGTGAAATCCTCCAGATGCTGAGCAAGACTTATGTGTATATAATCCTGATATGCTTTGTCATCGCTTCGCCGGTGGCTTACTGGGCGGTCGGCAAATGGCTGGAGAATTTTGCCTATAAGACGCCTATCTACGGTTGGGTATTTCTTGTCGCTTTCCTGATAGTTTTAGGCGTAACATTAGCAACGGTGGTTTATCAAAGCTGGCACGCGGCAACAAGTAATCCGGTAGAGAGCTTGAAAGACGAATAGCATGTGTCAAAAAATTGGACAGCAGTGTCAAATTTTTTGACACTTGCCCAGTTCTTTGAAAATGGAATATATCTTATAATCAGCTGGTTATATGTTTTGGCACGATATTTGATTTGTTTTTAGTAGAAAAATTTAAAACAGTATATTAATACACTTAAAAAACATAACATTATGATTAAGATTGAAGACTTGAGCAAGTCATTCCGTACGGAAGAGGTTGAAACAATTGCGTTACACAAAGTTTCATTGGAAGTAAAAGATGGCGAATTTGTTGCTATCATGGGACCATCCGGTTGCGGTAAATCCACGTTGCTGAATATTCTTGGATTGTTGGACAATCCAACTTCAGGTAATTATTATTTAGGAGATAAAGAGGTAGGCCATCTGAAAGAGAAAGAACGTACGCAGGTGCGCAAAGGAAATATCGGTTTCGTATTTCAGAGCTTCAACTTGATAGACGAACTGAATGTGTTTGAGAACGTAGAACTTCCGTTGACTTATCTGAATGTCAAACCTGCTGAACGCAAGAGACGTGTGAAGGAAATCCTCGATAGAATGAACATCAGCCACCGTGCGCAGCATTTCCCACAGCAACTCTCCGGAGGTCAGCAACAGCGTGTGGCAATAGCCCGTGCAGTGGTTTCGAATCCGAAGATTATCTTAGCCGATGAACCTACCGGTAACTTGGATTCTAAGAATGGAGCCGAGGTGATGCAGCTTCTTACCGAACTGAACAAGGAGGGAACGACTATTGTCATGGTTACTCACTCTCAGCATGATGCTGGTTTCGCACATCGGATTGTGAGCTTGTTTGATGGGCAGATTGTCAGCTCGGTAACGGAATTTATTTAATCTGAGCCATATAATACTAATTTGCCCCTCCCCGGACGGGGAGGGGCCTTATAAAACAGTCCTATGCGTTTAATCATACGAAACTTCATCCGCATTTTCCAACGTTTCAAGTTGGCGATGATGTTGAATATTCTTGGCTTTTCGGTTGCCTTCACTGCATTTATGATTATCCTGATGCAATGGCAATACGATATGACTTTCGATAAGGATACCCCCGATGCCGATTGCATTTATCGTGTTGATGCATTAAATCTTTTTGGCATGGAGCGATGCGCTTTGTGCAGTCAGCCGATGGCAGAAACCTTTACCCAATCCTCTCCGCACATCCAAGGGGGCGGCTTGATGATGTCGTGGCCCTATCCCGCCTATTTTACCTTTGAAGATCGGCAAGGGGAACGCCAAACCTATAAAGAAGAGATGACCATCTGCACTTCGGGCATCACCGGTGTATTCCATTTCGATATGCTGGAAGGAAGTGCGGAGGCGATACAGGTGGATGACCAGATCTTGATTCCCGAAAGTCTCGCGCGTAAACTGTTCGGTGATGAACCGGCCGTGGGCAAACGGCTGGAGAGCAGTTTTGATTTGGTACTCGGCGACGGCATTTATCGCGTGGGCGGTGTGTTTAAAGATTTCCCGAAGAACAGCGTCATGCAGAACCAAATCTATGTCTCGATGGGCGATTTCGGCAAAGATGAGTGGGGCTCGAATAACGCTTCATTTTATATCCGGTTGGATTCGTCCGAAGCGGCTGCCGATTTGATGGACAACTTCTACCGCTATGCCGAACAGATTGGTTTGGAGAAAAAGATGCAGGAAAGTACCAACATCGGGGTTTATGAAATGGATTTGGTCCCCTTGCGGGAGTTGCATTTCATTCCGAATGTCGGGTTCGATTTCACGCCGAAAGCCAACCGCTCTACAGTTTACCTGTTGTTCTCCATCGCGTGGGTGATTCTGGTTATCGCGGCGATTAACTTCACGAACTTCAACACCGCGCTGTCACCCATCCGCATGAAGAGCATCAACACGCAGCGCGTGCTGGGCAGTACGGTCGGCATGTTGCGGCGCAACCTTACGATTGAGACGATGCTGGTCTCTTTCGTGGCATTTCTGCTGGCGGTTTACTGGCTGTATGTCGCCGAGTCGTTGGGAATTGGCCGGTTAGTCACGGCGGATTTATCCATTACTCGCCACTGGGGGCTGGTTGCCTTCACAGGCATCATCTCTTTGTTGTTGGGTGCAGTCGCCGGGCTGTATCCTGCCTGTTACATGACTTCGTTCCAGCCGGCACTGGTGTTGAAGGGAAGCTTTGGACTGTCCGCCAGCGGGCGCAAGTTGCGGACCGCGCTCATGAGCATCCAATACACTACGGCTTTCGTTCTGATTATCGGTTCCATCTTTATGGCATTGCAAAACCGCTATATGCGTAATTATTCTTTGGGATATGACAAAGAGAACACGCTGGTTGCTGAATTAGGCCCTCAGTCGCAGGCGGCTTATAAGGCAGTGAAGAGTGATCTTCAGCAAATCGGCGGCGTGAAAGGGGTTACGTTTGCGTTCGATCTGATTTCGGCGGGTGATAATTTCGGCACGTGGGGCAATACTTACAAAGGGAAGGATGTAAACTACTTTGTGCTTTGGGTCGAGCCTTCGTTTACCGACGTGATGAACGTCCCGATGGTTTCCGGCCGTCATTTCCTTCCGGCAGATACAGTAAAATACGGTTCATTGATTATCAACAAGGCGATGGCGGATAAGTATGGCATGGCGGTTGCCGATAAGATAAACAATAAGCCTATTGTCGGCGTGATGGAGGACATCCAATTTATGTCGCTGCGTAAATCCATCGAGCCGATGGCGTTCGTGACCAGTTCCGATGATTTTTACACGCCGCAATACCTCTATGTGAAGGCCGAAGCCGGTACGGATTTCTATGCGCTGCGCAAACAGATAACGGAAACGCTGGACAAGTTCGACCCGAACTTCGATGCGAACATCCGTTTCTTCGATACGGTGCTGGAGCAGTCCTATCAGTCGGAACAAAACCTGACGACGATGATTAGCCTGTTCAGTTTCTTGGCGGTATTCATTTCCATCGTCGGGGTGTTCGGCATGGTAGTGTTCGACAGCGAATACAAACGCAAGGAGATAGGTGTCCGGAAAGTGTTAGGATCAACGACCGGGGAAATCTTGATACTCTTCAATAAGAATTATATTAAGGTATTGCTGTGCTGCTTTGTTGTGGCTACGCCTTGTGCCTGGTACGGTGTGAAGACCTGGCTGGAGAGCTTCGCATACAAGATTCCGCTCTATTGGTGGGTTTTCCCGCTGGCATTTTTGCTTATCCTCCTGATTACGATTGCCACCGTGACCTATCAGAACTGGCATGCGGCGAATGAGAATCCGGTAAATAGTATTAAAAGTGAATAAACGATAAAAAGACGATAAAAATTATGAGACTTATTATTAGAAATTTTATCCGGATATTCCAGCGGTTTAAGTTGGCAATGGGTTTGAACTTATTGGGATTGGCGGCCGCTTTTGTCGCATTTCTCTTGTTGATGATGCAATGGAACTACGACCGGGAGTTTGACCGGCATGATCCTAACGCGGAGTATATTTACCGTATAGATATGGGCGGTGGCGACAGAGGTAAGCTGGCGGTTATTTGCCGTCCGTTGGCCGAGATGCTGATGCAATCTTCTCCGCATATCCAAGCGGGATGTCTGTTGAACTCTTGGGAGTTTGAGCCGGTATTGACGGTTGAGCAGAATGGCGTGCGGAATACATTTAAGGAGAGTATGATGTCGGTGTCAGACGGATTTACAGATGTATTTCATTTCGATTTGGTGGAAGGTGAAGTTAAGTCTTTGGCAGATATGAAACATATTCTGATCCCATTGAGTGTGTCTCAGAAATGGTTCGGGAATGAATCGGCAGTTGGTAAGATGGTTTTCAACGAAATGGGTAATTCTCTGACAGTCTGTGGCGTATACCGGGATTTCCCGAAAAACTCTACAATAGGCAATATAATTTATGGCTCAATGGGTAATGAGAATAAGCAGGAATGGAGCAATTGGAACTATAATTTCTATATCCGGACTGATTTAAAGGATACGCGAGCGGTTCAGGAACTGATAGACTCTTATCTGAACCGGGAGGATGTCAAGAACTCGGATGAACGATTGGCTGACGGTGTGGAGCTATTCGCTGTTGCGCTCCCGGATATTCATTCGTATGAGCCGGTGCTTTATGATAATACACCACGGACCAGCAAACAGACGATGATGCTGATTTTTTCTATCGCTATTGTGATATTACTGATAGCCGGCATCAATTATACGAACTTCAGTACGGCGATTTCTCCTTTGCGTATGAAAAATATAAATACGCAAAAAGTATTGGGTGCGACATCCGGCGAGTTGCGTCGGGATTTGCTGACCGAATCGGTGATAGTAAGCCTGTTCGCTTATCTGTTGGGTATACTTATTCTTTGGAACTTGGAGCAGACCGCCCTTAATCAGTTAGTAAAAGCTGACATTCATATATGGAATCATCCTTTTTTATTATTGATTACAGCCGGCATTGCTATTGTTTTGGGCTTGTTGGCTGGTTTATATCCGGCTTATTATACTACCTCGTTTGAACCGGCTCTTGTCCTGAAAGGTTCGTTTGGGCTTTCACCGAAGGGGCGAATGTTACGCAATCTGCTGATGGGTTTCCAGTTTATTGCTTCTTTTGCGTTGATTATCGGTTCGTTGTTTATGTATTTGCAGAATCGTTATACACATACAGCCTCTTTGGGATATGATAAAGAGGCGTTGATAGTATCGGATTTAAGCTGGAATTCTAAGAAAAGCTGTACAGTTCTGGAGAACCAACTCAAAACGCATCCGGAGATTGCGGAGGTTACCTTCACCCAACATCCGTTTGCTATGGAGGGTGATGTTTATATGAATTGGGGAAGGGAGTATAAAGACAAAGACATATCCTTTAATGTTCTCTGCGTTTCTCCTTCTTTTCCAGATGTAGTCGGGTTGAAACCTAAGGAAGGACGTAATTTCCGCGAGGGTGACCAGCAGATGAAGTTCGGTGCGTTTCTTATCAATGAAAAGATGCAGAAAGAATATGGCATACAGGTGGGAGATATGATAGATAGTATGCAGGTGGTCGGTGTCGTACCGGATTATATCTATGGCTCGATGCGGCGTAGCATCACTCCAACCGCATTGATGGTTTATGGGAAGCAGATGATCGAATGGAATGGCGGTTCACCGGAAAATACGTATGCTTATATGTACGTAAAGACCCAGAAAGGTGTGAATTTGGACGATGCACTGCATATTGTTCGTGGAGAATTGGAAAAGGTTGACCCGGATTATCCATTTGATGTCCGTTTTTTTGATGATGTATTGAATCAGCTTTATAAAAATGAACAGCGTCTGACCACATTGATTACGCTTTTTAGTTTGTTAGCCGTATTTATTTCGGTAGTTGGTGTATTCGGTCTGGTTGTTTTCGACAGTGAATCGCGCCGAAAAGAGATTGGAGTACGCAAAGTGCTGGGCTCGACGACGGGCGAAATCTTGTGGATGTTCAACAAAAACTATCTGCGGATATTGGTTGTCTGTTTTATCATCGCTTCGCCTTTTGCCTGGTACGGAGTTAATGGGTGGTTACAGAATTTTGCTTATAAGATTCCGATTTATTGG
>DWYO01000207.1 GCA_019118725.1 Candidatus Parabacteroides intestinavium
AGAAGGCGTAGCGGGCTACGTCGAGGCAAGTCGGGAAGCAAGATGCTGGCAGAAGGGGGCAAAATACCCGAAGAGCTTTCTTTCAGAAAAAAAGAACCGTTGAGCGGTCTAATGACCGATTTGGGTTAAAACACAAAAAGGCCTAAAAACTAAAAAGAGGGTGTGCCAAAATGACACACCCTCTTTCACTTTCATTTATCTGATTTCTATCGTGTCTGATATCAATCTTTGTCCATAGCGTTGAAGTCTACCACGTTCTTACGATTAGCCATGATACGGTCGAAATCTTCTTTCGCGCCTACCACCAGCTTATCAAACTCACGCTGGCCGGTACCGGCCGGAATCAAGTGACCGCAAATAACGTTTTCCTTCAATCCTTCCAAATAGTCGACCTTACCATTAATAGCAGCCTCGTTCAAGACCTTAGTCGTTTCCTGGAAGGAAGCGGCAGACATAAAGCTGTTTGTCTGCAAAGCTGCACGGGTAATACCCTGAAGAATTTGGTTGGCCGTAGCAGGAACCGCGTCACGAACCTCAACCAACTTCAAATCGCGGCGTTTCAACATACTGTTCTCATCACGCAACTTACGTGCGGTAACAATCTGACCGGCTTTAAGCACTTGCGAGTCTCCCGGATCCGTAACCACTTTCTTGCCCCAGATACGGTCGTTCTCATCCATAACCTCCAGCTTATCAACCACCTGTTGCTCCAAGAAACGAGTATCTCCCGGATCAACGATTTCTACCTTACGCATCATCTGACGAACGATAACCTCAAAGTGCTTGTCATTAATCTTCACACCTTGCAGACGATAAACGTCCTGTATTTCGTTTACGATATATTCCTGAACAGCCGTCGGACCCATAATGGCCAAAATATCAGACGGAGTAATAGCGCCATCCGATAACGGCATTCCGGCACGGATATAGTCGTTCTCCTGAACCAATAACTGCTTAGACAGAGGAACCATATATTTTTTCACTTCGCCCAACTTAGAGGTAACGGTAATTTCACGATTACCACGCTTGATCTTACCAAATCCAACCTCACCATCGATTTCAGAAACAATAGCCGGATTAGACGGGTTACGAGCTTCGAACAATTCCGTTACACGAGGCAGACCACCCGTGATATCACCAGCCTTGCTTACCGCACGCGGAATCTTAACCAAAACCTCACCGGCCTTAATCGGATCACCGGCTTCTTTTACCACGTGAGCACCTAACGGCAACGAATAGTTCTTCAAATAATTACCATTCTCATCAACGATATGGGCAGCCGGAGCTTTGGTCTTATCCTTGGATTCGATGATAATCTTTTCCTTTAAACCAGTCGTTTCATCGCTTTCCACCTTATAGGTTACATTTTCAATCACGTTCTCAAATTCCAGTTTACCGGAAACTTCAGATACGATAACGGCATTGAACGGGTCCCATTCGATGATTACATCACCCTTCTTCAACATATCTCCGCTATTGAAGAACAGTTTCGAACCGTAAGGGATGTTATGCGTCATCAAGACGATCTTAGTATTCGGATCGATCAAACGCATTTCGGCCAAACGGCTTACTACCACTTGATGTTCCTTGCCACCCTCCTCGCCTTTCACAGCACGCAATTCATCGATTTCCAGCAAAGCCTGGTCATATTTACAAGAAATGCTATTTTCGGTAGCCACGTTAGAAGCAATACCACCGACGTGGAACGTACGCAAGGTCAACTGAGTACCCGGCTCACCGATAGACTGGGCAGCAATGACACCGACCACCTCACCTTTCTGAACCATCTGATTCGTAGCCAAGTTACGTCCATAACATTTAGCACATACGCCTTTCTTGGATTCACAGGTCAAAACAGAACGGATCTCGACACTCTCAATCGGAGAATCTTGAATCTTCTTAGCAGCCTCTTCGCGGATTTCTTCACCGGCCTTGACAATAACCTCTCCCGTTATCGGATGAATCACGTCATGTACAGAAACACGTCCTAATATACGTTCATACAAGGAAGCAATCACTTCCTCATTATTCTTCAACTCCGTGCAAACCAATCCACGCAACGTACCGCAATCCTCCTCATTGATAATGACATCATGCGACACATCCACCAGACGACGAGTCAAGTAACCGGCATCAGCCGTCTTCAATGCAGTATCAGCCAAACCTTTTCGGGCACCGTGTGTAGAAATAAAGTATTCCAACACAGACAATCCCTCTTTAAAGTTAGAAAGGATCGGGTTTTCGATAATTTGAGCACCTTCAGAACCGCTCTTCTGCGGCTTAGCCATCAAACCACGCATACCAGACAACTGGCGAATCTGCTCTTTAGAACCACGGGCTCCGGAATCCATCATCATAAAGATTGAGTTAAATCCGTCATTATCCTCAGTCAGCTGCTTAATCAAAATATTAGACAACTTGCTGTTGACGTGAGTCCATGTATCAATGATCTGATTATAACGTTCATTGTTGGTAATGAAACCCATATTGTAATTGGCCATGATTTGTTCTACCTCATCATAGCCCTCTTTTACCAAAGCATCCTTCTCGGGCGGAATCAAAACGTCTGCCAAATTAAAGGACAGACCGCCCTTGAAGGCCATATAATAACCTAAGTCCTTAATATCATCCAAGAACTGAGCCGTACGTGCCACACCGCAAGCCTTGATTACTTTACCGATGATATCACGCAATGCCTTTTTACCCAGCACCTCATTCAGATAGCCCACTTCTTTCGGTACAAACTCATTGACCATCAAACGACCCACAGATGTTTCTACCATCTTCTTTACAAGATTGCCGTTCTCGTCCAAATCGTCTACATATACCTTGATTGGAGCATGGATATCCAGTTTCTTCTCATTATATGCAATCGTAGCCTCCTCCGGTCCGTAGAATACCAAGCCTTCGCCTTGAGTCCCTTTACGCAATTTCGTAATGTAATACAGACCCAACACCATATCCTGAGACGGCACAGTAATAGGTGCACCGTTCGCCGGATTCAAGATGTTATGAGAAGCCAACATCAACATCTGAGCTTCCAATACAGCCTCATTGCCCAAAGGCAAGTGAACGGCCATCTGGTCACCGTCAAAGTCAGCGTTGAAAGCCGTACAAGCCAACGGATGCAACTGGATAGCCTTACCTTCTATCAATTTCGGTTGGAATGCCTGAATACCCAAACGGTGCAATGTCGGGGCACGGTTCAGCAAGACCGGATGACCCTTCATCACATATTCCAGAATATCCCATACAACCGGCTCTTTACGATCTACAATTTTCTTTGCAGACTTAACGGTCTTCACGATACCACGTTCAATCAACTTACGAATAATAAACGGCTTGTATAATTCAGCCGCCATATCCTTCGGCAGACCGCATTCATGCATTTTCAATTCAGGGCCTACAACAATAACAGAACGGGCAGAATAATCCACACGTTTACCCAGCAAATTCTGACGGAAACGACCTTGCTTACCTTTCAAACTATCCGACAAAGACTTCAACGGACGATTAGCATCGGTCTTTACCGCACTTGACTTGCGTGAGTTGTCAAACAAAGAGTCCACAGCTTCCTGAAGCATACGCTTTTCATTACGCAAAATGACTTCAGGAGCCTTAATATCTATCAATCGTTTCAGACGATTATTCCGAATGATTACCCGGCGATACAGGTCATTCAAATCAGATGTAGCAAAACGGCCTCCGTCCAACGGAACCAACGGACGCAATTCAGGAGGAATCACCGGAATCACCTTCATGATCATCCATTCCGGCTTATTCTTACCTTTTGAAGCACGGAACGACTCTACAACCTGCAAACGTTTTAAGGCCTCGTTCTTACGCTGTTGCGAGCTATCTGTATTGGCCCGATGACGCAATTCATAAGACAATGAATCCAAGTCCAAACGAGCCAACAAATCATAAACGGCTTCAGCACCGATTTTGGCAATGAACTTATTCGGATCCGAGTCTTCCAGCATCTGATTCTCTTTGGGCAGATTATCCAATATCTCCAGATATTCCTCTTCAGACAACAAGTCCAATTCAGCTACAGTATCTACACATCCCGGCTGAATGACTACATATCTTTCATAATAGATAATAGCGTCCAATTTCTTCGTAGGCAAACCTAACAAATAACCAATCTTGTTAGGCAACGAACGGAAGTACCAAATATGAGCTATAGGCACAACCAAATGGATGTGTCCCATACGTTCACGACGAACTTTCTTCTCGGTAACTTCCACCCCACAACGGTCACACACGATACCTTTATAACGAATGCGCTTGTATTTTCCACAATGACATTCATAATCCTTTACAGGACCAAAAATGCGTTCGCAGAACAAACCATCACGTTCCGGTTTATAGGTACGATAGTTGATCGTTTCCGGTTTCAACACTTCTCCACTTGAGTTTTCCAAAATTTCTTCCGGAGAAGCCAAACCAATGGTTATTTTAGTAAAGTTACTCTTTATCTTGTTATCTTTTCTAAAGGCCATATATTATATTTATAAAGAGTTATCTATTGGATAGAGTAGACAGAAAATCGGACAAATTCTATTCTGTCTACTCTTATTTAATAAGATTTTATTATTCAAGCGTCAGACTTAAACCTAATCCTCTTAACTCATGAAGCAATACGTTCAACGATTCCGGGATACCAGGTTGTGGCATAGGATCGCCCTTTACAATAGCTTCATAAGCCTTAGAACGGCCAACAACATCATCAGACTTAATGGTCAGGATTTCCTGCAAGACATGAGCCGCACCAAAGGCCTCCAATGCCCAAACCTCCATTTCTCCGAAACGCTGGCCACCAAACTGAGCCTTACCACCCAAAGGCTGTTGCGTAATCAATGAATACGGACCAATCGAACGAGCGTGCATCTTATCATCAACCATGTGACCCAACTTCAAGAAGTAAGTCACACCTACCGTTGCCGGCTGGTCAAAACGCTCACCCGTACCTCCATCGTAAAGGTACGTCTTTCCATAACGCGGGATTCCGGCTTTATCAGTCCATGCATTCAAATCATCCAACGAAGCACCGTCAAAAATAGGAGTAGCAAACTTAACATCCAAGTTACGTCCAGCCCAGCCCAATACAGCTTCGAAGATCTGTCCCAAGTTCATACGAGAAGGCACACCCAACGGGTTCAAACAAATGTCAACCGGAGTTCCATCTTCCAAGAATGGCATATCTTCCTGACGGACAATCTTAGAAACAATACCCTTATTTCCATGACGTCCTGCCATCTTATCCCCTACTTGGATTTTTCGTTTCTTGGCAATATACACTTTGGCCATCTGGACAATACCTGTCGGAAGTTCATCCCCAATAGTCAAGTCAAACTTCTTACGGCGCAATTCCGCATCCAGTTCTTTATACTTCTTCAGATAGTTCAGAATAACCTGCTTGATCAATTCATTCTTATGCTCATCTGTAGTCCAGGCACTCACCTGAATAGAATTATAATCCAATTCTTCCAAAGCACGACGGGTAAACTTAACGCCCTTCGCGATAATTTCAGAATTCATATAATCCCTTACCCCAACAGAAGTACATCCATTGGTCAAAGTCATCAGCTTATCTACCAACAGATTCTTCAATTCAGCCATTTTTTCTTCATATTCTTCGTCCAATTTCGGAAGAATAGCTTTATCGGCCGCCTTAGACTTACGCTTCTTGATTGCTTTAGAGAACAATTTCGTATCGATAACGACACCACGCAAAGACGGAGTGGCCTTCAAGGAAGCATCCTTTACATCTCCGGCTTTATCACCAAAGATAGCGCGCAACAGTTTTTCCTCAGGAGAAGGATCAGACTCACCCTTCGGGGTAATCTTACCAATCAATATATCTCCCGGCTCTACACGTGCACCCACACGGATAATACCTCTTTCATCCAAATCTTTCGTTGCATCTTCGCTTACGTTAGGAATATCCGAAGTTAATTCTTCCATTCCCCGCTTCGTCTCACGAACCTCCAAAATATATTCATCAACATGTACAGAGGTGAAGAAATCCTCCCGGACCATGCGCTCGTTCAACACGATAGCATCCTCATAGTTATATCCCTTCCAAGGCATATAAGCCACTTTCACATTCTTACCTAATGCCAATTCTCCATTCTGCGTTGAATAGCCTTCGGTCAGAATATCCCCTGCCTTCACACGTTGTCCTCTGTGACAAATCGGACGCAAATCTACCGTCGTAGACTGGTTCGTTTTCCGCCACTTCGGAATAGTATATGTCTTAACCGCATCTTCAAAGCTTACAAACTCCTCATCTTCTGTGCGGTCATATTTTATCTTAATGCATGTAGCATCCACAAATATCACTTCGCCTTCACGCTCTGCAATAATCTGAGTACGCGAATCACGCGCCACTTGTGCCTCGATACCGGTACCCACAATCGGTGCATCTGTTCTCAGCAAAGGAACAGCCTGGCGCATCATGTTTGAGCCCATCAACGCACGGTTTGCGTCATCATGCTCCAAGAACGGGATCAAGGATGCCGCAATAGAAGCAATTTGGGTAGGAGACACGTCCATCAAATTGACCTCTTCTGGAGAAACTACAGGGAAATCAGCCTCTTGTCTTGACTTAACCCTTTCACGCACGAAATGGCCCTCATCATCCAAAGGAGCATTACCCTGAGCTATAATCATATTTTCTTCTTCTTCTGCGGTATAATAACGCAATCCCTCCGGAGACAAATCCACTTGGCCATTCTCTACCCGGCGATATGGGGTTGCAATAAAGCCTAAATCATTAATTTTGGCATAAACACATAAAGAAGAAATCAAACCGATATTCGGACCTTCCGGAGTCTCGATAGGACACAGACGTCCGTAATGGGTATAATGCACGTCACGCACCTCAAAACCGGCACGATCACGAGACAAACCACCCGGACCTAATGCTGAAAGACGACGCTTATTGGTAATCTCAGCCAACGGGTTGGTCTGGTCCATAAACTGAGACAAAGCGTTAGTTCCAAAGAATGAATTAACCACCGAAGATATTGTCTTCGCGTTAATCAAATCAATCGGAGTAAACACTTCATTATCGCGTACGTTCATACGTTCACGTACCGTACGTGACATACGCGCCAAACCGATACCGAACTGGTTATATAATTGTTCACCGACGGTGCGAACACGACGGTTACTCAAATGGTCAATATCATCAACAATTGCTTTCGAGTTGATCAACTCAATCAAGTATTTGATGATTTCAATAATATCTTCTTTTGTCAGAACCTTAATATCCTCACTAATGGTAAGGTTCAACTTCTTATTAATACGATAACGGCCTACATCGCCCAAGTCATAACGTTTGTCAGAGAAGAACAAGTTGGTGATAACTTCACGTGCACTTGCCTCATCAGCCGGTTCAGCATTACGCAACTGCCGATAAATGTAAAGCACAGCTTCCTTCTCCGAGTTACTTGGGTCTTTCTGCAACGTATTATAAATAATCGCATAGTCAGACAGGTTCTGGTCTTCACGGTGCAATAAGATATTCTGCGTGCCCGATTCAAGAATTGCTTCGATATTATCTTCATCCAATACGGACTCACGATCAACAATTACGTCATTACGTTCAATAGAAACAACCTCACCGGTATCTTCATCTGCAAAATCCTCCACCCATGTTTTCAAAACGCGTGCAGCCAATTTGCGACCAATCATTTTCTTCAAATTGGTTTTAGTAACCTTAACCTCTTCCGCCAAGTTGAAGATTTCAAGAATATCCTTATCACTTTCAAAGCCAATCGCTCTCAAAAGAGTAGTAACAGGCAACTTCTTCTTTCGGTCAATATAAGCATACATGACATTGTTGATGTCTGTAGCAAACTCGATCCAAGATCCCTTAAACGGAATGATACGCGCAGAATACAATTTCGTACCATTCGCATGGACACTCTGGCCGAAGAACACACCCGGAGAACGATGCAACTGAGATACAACGACACGCTCAGCACCATTAATAACAAAAGTACCACGTTCAGTCATATAAGGGATTGGCCCCAAATATACATCCTGAATTACAGTATCAAAATCTTCATGATCCGGATCTGTACAATATAATTTTAATTTCGCTTTTAGCGGTACACTATAAGTCAGTCCACGCATGATACATTCATCAATGCTATAGCGTGGCGGATCGATATAGTAATCTAAAAACTCCAACACAAAATTGTTACGCGTATCTGCAATCGGAAAATTTTCAGCAAATACTTTATACAATCCCTCCTTCTTTCTTTTCTCGGGAGGTGTGTCGAGTTGAAGGAAGTCCTTGAAAGACTTCAATTGTACTTCGAGAAAATCCGGATACGGAAGTGCATTCTTTATCGAAGCAAAATTAACTCTTTGATTTACAGATGTTGAAGACATTTAGTAAGGATTTTATTGAACTTATTGAAATTATAGACACAAAAAGGTTAAGAATCTCCGTCCCCGAAGATTCCTAACCAACTTCCTGATTTACAGGCTATGAAATATTACTTAAGCTCAACTTCTGCTCCTGCGTCTTCCAAAGTCTTCTTCAATGCTTCAGCATCTTCTTTAGAAATGCCTTCTTTAACCTTGCTAGGAGCTGCATCAACTAAGTCCTTAGCTTCTTTCAAGCCCAGACCACAGCTTTCTTTAACAGCCTTAACCACCTGCAATTTAGCAGCACCAGCTGATTTCAGGATAACATCGAAAGAAGTCTTTTCTTCTACAGCAGCAGCACCAGCAGCAGCAGGGCCAGCAACAGCAACAGCTGCAGCAGCAGGTTCAATACCATATTCTTCTTTCAGGATTGTAGCTAATTCGCTAACTTCTTTTACGGTCAGGTTTACTAATTGTTCTGCAAAAGCTTTCAAATCTGCCATTTTTGTATGATTTAAATGATTATTTTTTACTTGATTTTAATTATAAATTATCTTTCTTCCAAAGTCTTCAACAGACCATGGATAGTTTGTCCTGATGACTGCAAAGCAGAAATAACGTTCTTCGCCGGAGATTCCAACAAAGCGATAACATCGGCGATAAGTTCTTTCTTGCTCTTGATATTTACCAATACTTCCAATGAAGAAGCATCATAGAAGCCTTCCTGTACATAAGCGGCCTTTAACTGAGGCTTACCTTCACCTTTCGTATCTTTAGTAAAATCTTTAATCAGGCGAGCCGGAGCATTAGCGACCATTGAAAACATCACAGCCGTATTGCCCTTTAATGCACTATGCAGCGGAGAGAAATCTCCCTCTACATTTTCCAATGCCTTCTTCAGCAAATTGTTCTTGACAACAACCAACTTCACTTCATTCTTGAAGCATTCTTTTCTTAAACGACTGGTAGTCTCAGCATCAATAGCTTCGATATCTGTCAGATAGAAATTAGGATACTCCTTTAATGTTGCTGTCAGTTGTTCTATAATTAAACCTTTATCTTCCTTTCTCATTGCTCAATT
>DWYO01000208.1 GCA_019118725.1 Candidatus Parabacteroides intestinavium
CAAATAAAAATCCTCGAAAACATTCTTTATAAAAAGCTGGAATAAATTCCAAACAGCTTCTTAAGAGAATACGGGTTATGTAACGAATAAGGACAAAGAATAAGTTCGAAAAAGTTTCAGCTATGCTATGAGCTTTCTCTTAAAATTGAAAAGTATCAGGTGTAGTTGAAACTTTTTAGCCTTTACCCAACCTAATCAAGTTTTCCATTATGACTTTTCCGGATTCCAAAGAGAACGGGTTTTCTCCCAGAGAATTGGCGGGGATGCGGAGGCGGTGTGCTTTGCATGGCAAGTACGAGCAGGCAGTTGCGTTGTATGCGGATACGGATATGCCTTTGTGCCGGATTGCAGAGGAATGTCAGGTCTCGGCCGGTGGGTTGAAGAATTATCTGCGTAGGTATTGGCGGGAACTGGTCTTGCGCAGGCATCACATAGAGGCGGATGATCCTTATTCGATTAAGCTTGTAGAGGCCGGAAAGCAGAGCCGTGTTGCGCATCAGAAGTATAGAGAGGCCGTTGCAGCCTGTGACTCCATGGAATATGTAGAATATAACCTTTCTCAGGTAGCTCGTAAGTTCAATTTGGATGGTCCGGCATTAGCCAATTTCATGCGGGTTCATTATCCGGATATTCTGACTCGGCGTGAGGCGGTGCGGGTGCGGTTGGGCATCAACGAACCGGTCTGGCATGGGGCGCGTCCGAAGTGTATGGAGCGTTATGCGGAGGCTACGGAGCTGTACCGGACTACCGACATGAGCTTGCCAGAGGTAGCTGAGGCTTGCGGAATATCTGAGGGCGGTTTCAGTCAGCATCTGCGTTTTTACCACAAAGAGGTGTTGGAACAAAAAAGAGAGAGACGCCGGTCGGCTCAGACTGAAACTCGGAAAACTCGGGGGGCGTTGTTAGGAAACGGGCGCAAATATGCCCCTTCGGCTGAGATTGAGCAGAAATATGCCCAAGCATTGGCGCTCTATAAAGATACCGCATTGACGATGAAAGAGATTGTAAGTCGGACGGGTGTCTCGGCTGAAGGCTTTCGGTTTTATCTGCATAAATGGCATAAAGAATTGGTGCTGGAACGCTCCGGGATAACAGGGGCGACATCAGAAACGGCTGATTTGCGGAAAGCCCGGTGCAGGATGAAGAGCGTTGCGGCCAAATATGAAAAAGCCATCGAGAGCCTGCGGCAGCATCCCCGTCCGGTTACCCGGGTAGCGGCAGAGTTCGGTTTCCAGCCGGAAACATTCCGGAATTATCTGCATAAGCATGAGCCGGAGCTGGTAGGTTCAAAGAGGAAATAATTTCATTAATTCAAAATAGCTTTTCAAATACGATTTTCAAATAATTTCTAAATAATCAGTTATGGTAAAAAAATTAGTTTTTATCGGTATGCTTTTGTGTACTTTGTCGTGGGGGGCAAAGTCGCAGGAAGTATTGAAGACGGATACAGTTCGGAGTGAACTGCAGCCTGATTTTGTGGAAGAAATCGGTGATTCAACTGATTTAGTGGTAGCCGGAGATGGAACCGCAAATTGGTTCATCAGTCTTTCCGGTGGAGTTAACTCATTGGCAGCAGAGGCCAATCGTTTGTATGATAATTTTATAGACCGTTCGCGGATGTCATTCCGGTTGGGGGTAGGTAAATGGTTTACACCGGTTTGGGGATTCCGGGTACAGATGGGAGTCGGTAAGCTGTCCGGACATTCCTTGCCCTTGAACTACTACAATATTTACGACCAGATGGCAGACCATTCAACTATGCCGGACGAGATGCTGCCGTATTTGTCGGAAAAGGATGGTACAACCTGGTTCCATCGCAAATTCACCTATATGGATTGGTCTGTCAATCTGATGACAGATGCTGTCCGTTGGTTTGTCAAAGAGAAACAGCCGGTAGGGGTGATTTTGTTTGCCGGTCCGGGCTTTTCCCATTCCTTCGGTTCGCAAGGACTTTCTGCCAGCAACTCGTTCGCCTTCAATGCCGGTATTCAGCTGAATGTGAACGTACATAAACATTGGGATATATTTGCCGAGTTCCAGGGGAACATCGTGGATGAGACTTTTGATAGTCAGATTGGTGGTACCCCAAATGAACGCAATCGTCCTTTGGAAGGCTATGCCGGCCTGACCGTTGGTGTCGCCTACAAATTCGGAGGCCGTAAGTTTACCCGTTATGCCAAAGTACATCCGGTGACTTATGAATCGATCCGTAACATCCAGCCACCTACCGTGATAGAGAAACCGCAGGCTGTTCCGGAAGATATGGTCACCGCTTTTGCGGTTCGTTTCTTCATCGACCAATACAACATCGAGGATGACCAGAAATTGAATATCGACCGTATGGCTCGCTATCTGAAGAGTCATCCGGAAGCCCGTCTGGAATTGGTGGGATATGCCGATAAGGAAACTGCTTATCCGGAATACAATATGAAGCTGAGCCAGCGTCGTGTCAATGCGGTTCGCGACTATCTGGTGAAAGAATGTAAGATAGATCCGTCTCGCCTGATTACCGATGCGAAGGGCGATACACAGCGCGTGTATAATGAAGATTACCGCTGGAACCGTGCTGTTGTCATGAAAGTAGTAGAAAATGATAAATAATAAGGAGTTAAGTGATATGAAAAAGATAGTAGCAACGATAATGATCGCGGTTTTGGGCGGATTCTCCGGATTGCAAGCTCAGAACAAGGAGGTTGACAAGACCGTAAAGATGGATACTATTCATGTGGATTATAAAACCCGTTATACCGCGCCTTTCTGGAGCAACTTTTACATTGAGGCGGATTTTGCCGGCCGTATGCTCATGGGGGCAGACGATGCCTCCCTGTCGTTTGGAGATCGTCTGAAGCCCGGTTTCAGCGTTACAGTAGGTAAATGGTTCCATCCGGACTTTGCTGTCCGCCTGAATTTTGCCGGTTCCCGGTTGAAAGGCTGGAACAGTGGTCCTACGGGAATTTATGCGCAAAACGATGATTGGGTAGAGGGCGTTGATCCGGTGCAGGAGTATTGGAACAGTCAAGGTGTGGATACCCAGAACGGGTATCGTCAGGATATCAAGTATTATGAGTTGAATGCGGATTTCCTGTTTGACCTCTATAATATCTTTACTTCCAACAAACGTCTGAACCGCAAATGGACAGCTCAGGGATATGTAGGTATCGGAATGCTCCGTGCCGCCAAATATCACGGGATGGAAGACAATGTGAAAGTAGGGCTTCGCTTAGGTCTGATCGGCAATTATAACATTACAGACCGTCTGGGTGCACATCTTACTATCGGCGGGGAAATCACAGACGCCAACTTTACCGGTGAATTGGGTAAAGGTGATAAGTTCGCCGGCATATTAAGCGGAACGGTCGGTTTAAGTTACCGCATTGGCCGTCAGGGTTATAAGGTGGTTCGTCTGGTGCCGCAGGAACAGTTGGCCGCTTTGAACAACGCCGTTACGTTGATCCGCAGTGAGCAGACCGTTCCGGGTGATACCATTGAAGTAGCGAAAGAACGTATGGCTATCGGCAGTCTGCTGATACCGTCAGTGGTGTTCTATCCGGAAAAGAACGACTTCAACGAAGAGTTGCAGATGGTTAACATTTTCCGCATAGCCCGTTACATGATGCGCTATAAAGATACGAAGATTGCCATTGTGGGGAATACAGTGGGTGCGGATAACCGCTTAGCCCGTCACCGTGCGGAAAAAGTAAGGGACATCCTGATGAATAAATACGGTATATTCCCACAGCGCATGGAAATACGTACCTATGATGTGAATGCAAAATATGGCGTGAAAGGGTATGAACAATCCGTTAATTTCACAGTGGTAGAATAAATGCAGTTTGCAAAAACGGATAAACCAAAGACTAAAGAATTAAACGTAAAATGAATGCAGAAACTCCATCCAACGACCCCCGTTGGAATGAAGAAAATAATGAATTGAATTTGTGGGATCTCCTGCAAGTGTTGAAGGCGAATTGGTATTGGTTTCTCCTTTCAGTCATCGTGTGTCTCGGGGCAGCGTATGTTTACCTGCTCCAGGCACCCCGTGTCTATACCCGTGCGGCATCGGTTCTGGTCAAGGATGAACGCCGCAGCAGCCGGACGATGTCTACGTATGGCTTTTCCGACTTGAACAATATGTTGGGAATCCCGCGCAATGTAGACAACGAGGTGATTGTCTTTAAATCCTATCGGTTGATGGAGATGGTGGCGCGGCGGTTGCGTCTGGATATCAGCTATACCGAGAAACGTGGTTTGCGGATGGTAGAGCTTTACCGCCAGTCGCCTGTGACCCTTTCTTTCCCGGATGCCGGAGAAGCGCAGTCCTTCTCGCTGACGGTCATGCCGCTTTCGAAGGAGAAGGTCCGTCTATTCAACTTTGTTACGACCAATAGCGTAGGCGAGCGGGTTGAAGTAGAAAAAGCCCAGGATGTAGCCTTGAACGATACGGTACAGACACCGGTAGGCAGGGTGGTGGTCCAGCCCAGCCTTTACTATGCCGATACCTATTATAACCGGGAGATCCAGGTGCGTAAATCCAATCTGCAAGCTGTAGCTACCGGCTATCAACGGGCCTTGGTTTCGGATTTGGCGGCAGAATATGCGACCATTGTCAACCTGAGTCTGTCGGACGTCTCTATTTCGCGTGCGGAAGATGTGCTGAATACCTTGATTGCCGTTTACAATGAGGATGCCATCGAAGATAAGAACCGGATTACGGTCAATACTTCGGAGTTTATTGCCGAACGTCTGGTGATTATCGAACAGGAGCTGGGGAGTGTGGATGCCGATATCGAGACTTTCAAGCGGGAGCATCAGCTGACCGATATCACCTCGGAAACAGGTATGTATCTACAGAATACCAGTCAGTTCCGGCAAGAGGGCTTGAGCTTGGAGAATCAGCTCTCGGTCGCGCAATATATCCGGAACTACTTGTCTGACCCGCAAAAAGCGCTCGACCTGATTCCGGCCAATACGATTACGGATATGACGGTAGAGCAGCAGATCTCTACCTATAACGAGATGTTGCTGAAGCGGGATAACCTGATCCGGAACAGTAGCGATAAGAATCCGGTGGTGATGGATCTGAACAATTCGTTGAGTGCGATGAAGCAGACCATTATCCGTTCGGTGGATAACCTGATAGCCAGCCTCCGGATCAGCATCAAGAATGTGCAGGCTCAGGAGGATCAATTGCAACGGCGTATTGCCGCGGTACCTTCGCAACAGAAGTATGTGCTTACGGTGGAACGCCAACAGAAGATTAAGGAGGAATTGTATCTCTACTTGTTGAATAAACGCGAAGAGAATGCGTTGGCGCAGGCTATGACCGAAAGCAATACCCGTATCTTGGACGCGGCGCACGGAAGCAACATGCCGATCTCTCCGAAATCGCAGATGGTCATGCTGGCCGCTTTCGTCATCGGGTGCTGTATCCCGGCCGGTATCATCTGGTTGATGTTCTCGATGGATACGAAAGTGCATACACGTAAGGATGTGCAGGATGCTACTACCATCCCGTTCTTAGGTGAAGTGCCGATGCAGAACAAGAAAGAGAAAGATCAGCTGGTGGTGCGTAGCGGAAGTCGGGATGCCGTGTCTGAGGCGTTCCGCATCATCCGTACTAACATGGACTTTATGCGGGTGAAGGTCAAGAACCTGCAAGTGGTTATGTTTACCTCCATGAACGCCGGAGCCGGAAAGACCTATATCTCTTCTAATCTGGCTACCAGTTTAGTGCTGGCTCAGAAAAAGGTTGTGTTGGTCGATTTGGATATCCGTAAGAGCACGTTGAGCAAGCACGGAAACCGGATGCAGAAAGGTGTGACTAATTATCTGTCGGACAAAGTGGATTCGTTGGATGAGATAATTTCAAAGAATGAATTGTTCGATGGATTGGACTTGATTCATGCCGGTCCGATACCTCCCAATCCGGCCGAGTTGTTGCTGAGTGACCGGTTGGACCAGCTGATTGCCGAGTTGCGCCAGCGTTACGATTACATCATCGTGGATAATGTCCCGGCGGGAATCGTGGCGGATGCCTCGATTGTGAATCGGGTGGCCGATCTGACAATCTGCGTGGTGCGTGCAGGCACGATGGACCGTCGCCAGCTTCCGGAACTGGAACGTATGTACCGGAGCGGTATGTTTACCAATATGGCGGTTATCCTGAACTATGTAGGGTATAAACGTACAGGTGGATACGGCTATGGGTACGGGTATGGCTATGGGTACGGGTATGGCTATGGGTATGGTTACGGCTATGGTAATGAAGAGAAGAAAAATAAAAAATAGCTCTTTAAAAGGAGTTATAAATCGATTTATAAACAATTAAAAATTTTAGAGTTATGGTAAAAGAAGTATTAAAGGTTTCGCCTGAAACCGGGGGTGCCTATGAGGCTCCCCAATGTGAAGTAATGGAACTCCAAATGGAAGGGGTTTTGTGTGCTAGTGACTTAGGAGGATGGGGAGATGGTGAACCAAATCATGGTGATGGTGATAAAGATCCTCAATCTCAAAGATTTAATCGTTAATGTGTCGTGTTATGAAAAACAGATTGATCTTATCAAGTGCAGCCCTGCTCCTAATTGGGGCTGCATCTTGTACAGATGAAATCATCGTACAAGAAACGAAAGAAACCGGAGTTCCGATTGAGTTGACTTTTAAAGCATCAAATGGAGAATTTGATGGCAATGTCTCTACACGTACCTTAGTGCGCGAAGGTTATGGTATTTATTGGACAGCTAATGACCGGATTAGTTTGTTTGATGGTAAGGAGAATAATCCATTTATTACCAAAGATGGTGGCTTAGTCGCTAACTTTAGAGGTACGGTAACTCAATCTTCTGATTGGTATTTTGCTCTTTATCCCTATAATAAAGATGCTAAATTCGATTATGATAATTATGTCTTTAGTACGGTTCTTTACTCTGAACAATATACTGAGCCTGATAGTTATGCGTCCGGTATGAATTTGGCGGTAGCCCGTTCTATGGAAGATGATGCACAAGATTTAGGTTTTTATAATTCTGCTTCTTATTTGCGTGTGATCAT
>DWYO01000209.1 GCA_019118725.1 Candidatus Parabacteroides intestinavium
GGAGGCCAAGATATTATCTGAAGTGCATCATCCTTATATAGTCAATGTGTTGGAGGTATTTGAAGAAAACAATACCGCTTACATTGCCATGGAATATATTTCAGGAAATTCTTTGAAAGACAAATTGGCAAAAGAGGGTGTACTTTCAGAAAATGAGGTGTTACACTATGTTCAGCAAATCGGAGAAGCACTGCAATTTGTCCATCAGAAAAACATTCTTCATCTGGATATCAAGTCGAGCAATATTCTGATAGATAAGAATAATGATGCCCGTTTGATAGACTTTGGCGTGAGCAAACGGTATGACGTCGGCGAGCAGGAAACGAGTACGACCATGCTGACTTTGTCCAAAGGTTTTGCTTCGATCGAGCAATATGACAGTGAGGGGATTCAGTCGTTTTCTCCCTGTCCGGATGTGTATTCTTTAGGGGCTACGATGTATAATCTGCTCACGGGGAAAATTCCGGTAGAATCTATTCTTCGTGCCACGCGACCCTTGGTCAAGCCGAAAGAGATAAATCCGAATGTCTCGGCTAAGACGGAAGAGGTTATTCTGAAAGCGATGGAAATAATCCCTTCGAACCGCTATCAGTGTATTGCGGAGATGATGGATGCATTGGATTTTCCTGAGTCTATTCCCCCTTTGAAACCGGATGAAACATCTTTCGGGAACGAAAAGAAAGAGACCGGGAATTTGGTGCCCGGTTCGGACGAGGAAGATGAAACGATCGTGAATCAGCCCGATGAAGTGACCATCCTGAATCAGCCTGAAACCAACAGAAATGCGAAGAATGAACCTGCGAAAAAACATCGTTCCAAACGCGGATTTTTAGGAGGGATGATTGTTCTGCTGATTGCCGGTGGTGTAGGCTGGTATCTGCTGGGGTATGAGAAGAAAGATGCAGTGTCTCTTCCGGATTTGAATGAGGCAGTAGCCCGGAATGACAATAATGCTGCCGAACCGACTGTCCCGCAATCTCAAGAAAAAGAACAGGAAGAGCCGGAAAAGGCTGCCGCGCCGGAGGATAAGAATCCGGATAAACCGAAAGAGACGCCGGTACAAAATACGCCTAAGAAAGCGGAACCCTCTGTTACGAAGAAGCAGCCGGAGAGTACGAAGGCGGATAACCACCGGAAGAATGAGGAAAAGCCTGCCCGACAAACGTCTGAACGGACTGAGGAAAAGACATCGACGCCGGCATCGTCTGCTGCGCTTATTGATACCCAATATGCCAAGTGGCTGAAGCTGGGAAAGGAGAAGATGGATAAAAATGATTTTAGAGGCGCGAAAAGTGACTTGACAAATGCCAAGAATATGAAAGTAACCGAAGAGGTGGTTCGTTTGTTGGTGGTTTGCGAAGAAAAAATGAGCGAAGAGAAAATCATAGATAAAAAGGCTCAATATATAGAGATGATGTCTTTTGGCTCGTATACGATTGTAAGGAAAAAGTCCAATAATCGGTACGGAGCGATAGACCATGAGGGGAATGAACGTATTCCTTGTAAATATTTGAGTGTAGGTAAGGCGGATAACGGCCGTGCCTTTGAACGTGAAGATAATTTGTTTGATATTTATGGCTCTGATGGGAATATCCTCATCCAAGGAGCCACCTATTATTAGATAGGTTTTTTGAAAAGAGTAATAGCTTATGAAATTTGTTGGATACTGTATATTGTTTTGTTTGCTTTTCCCTATGAGCCTGTTTGCCCAACAACAAACAGAATATAACAGGCGGGGGGATGAGGCTATGAAGCGGAAAGATTACCAGGATGCAAAGATCTGGTATGAAGAGGGGGTAGGCTATTGTGACGCTTACAGTATTGATAAGCTGACCGAGATTTGGCTGACCAATTCGCGGATGCGTCCTTCGATGCGCAGCTTGATGAACAAATGCTTGAATTGCTTGAATGTTCGTGGAACAGAACAAGATACAACGGCTATGCATCAATTGATTACGTATTATAAGCACGGAATCGGTACGCCGGTAAGCGCTGATTTGGCAGCCTATTGGACGGATAAGCTGGAACAGACACGCCGGCTGGTGGAGTATGCCCAGTCTGATGTCCCCATAGACGAAATCTCGAATCCACGCGAGCGGATGAAGTTCTTCATCGGGTATCATTATGCGATTGAGGCGCCTTATGGCTTGACTGTCGGAGGGGTCAGTAGAAGATTGGGATGGTACATGCGTTTCAAGACCAATATGTCGTTTGACAAGCATGTGGCTGAATGTAATGACCAGAACGGAGGCGAACTGGTTGGCGCATCGGCTGATGAGGTGTATCGTTTTACGGGAAATAAAAAGAAAAACAGTTATGCATTGACGGCTGGTATGGTCGTGAAATGTACAGATTGGCTATATACCTCGGTGGGTGTAGGGTATGGAGACCGTACGTTGCTTTATGAGTATAGCCTGATTGACCCGGAAACGGGAAGTGAACAGCAGACCGGTTGGGCGAAGCATTTGGATGCCTCTTACAAAGGGGTTGCGGCTGATTGGGATGTGATGTTGAAATTCGGACCGATATATGTGAGCGCAGGATGCAATACGGTCAATTTCAAATATGTTGACTTGAGTGCGGGTGCCGGGGTGTTTTTTTAATTGAGGAGGAAACTGAATGATGAATAAATATACACAATACGCTTTTCTTTTGGGTGGTTTGTTGGGTTGTTTGAGTAGTTGTATAGAGGATCCTGAATTGTCGGATGAGGTGAGAAATGCAGCTCCTCCTGAGGTAAGGCTCCTGACGGGAGTAGAAGAGGGGTATGAGCTGAAAAAGACAGCGACAACGATAACCCTTCAGGCGGAAGTGGAACGGGCAAACGGGCTCCCTGTTGAACGGTATGGCTTTTGCTGGAGCTTGGATGAAAATCCGACGGTCGAAGGAGGTGATACAATCGTTTGTGGCTCCGGATTAGGTGTTTATGAAGGGGTCGCCCGTGATCTGCAGGCTGATACGACTTATTATATCCGTCCTTATGCGATGAACCAGAAGGGGGTGGCATACGGAGATGGATTGGCGGTAATGACCAATACCGGGATAGGTTCTATCAAGACATTGGAGCCTTGGAATGTAACGGCTTCGACAGCTATGTGTGGAGGAAAGATGATAGAATGGGGAGAAGGCGAAATAACCCGGTCCGGAATTTATCTTTATAAATCGACGTTGAAAGATCCGGAACCTGTATTTGTTCCGATAAAAATAGAGTCGGAACGTGATTCTTTCTTCCAGGCCATTCCGGACTTGGACCCATCGACGGTTTATTATGTAATGGCCTATGTGGAGAATGCTTTCGGGGTCTTTCCCGGAGGCGAAGCTGTCCGGTTCGTAACGACGGATGGAAAACCTTATATATCTTCTTTCCAGTTACTGTCAAAGGATTATACATCGGCTCAGTTCCGGACTGTATTGCGCACCAAAGGCGATTCTGAAATTATACGGTGTGGCTATTGCTATAGCGACTCCATTCAGAATCCGTCGGTAGAGGATGAGGGCGTGTTGCATGTGTCTTGCGAATTGGTGGATGATTCCGTGTTTGTCGGGACATTGCCTGATTTGAAGCAGGGGACGGTCTATTATGTCCGGGCTTATGTGGAGAATTCGTTCGGACTTACGTATCATGAAGGTGCGGCGTATGAGTTGACGGCCCGTAGCCAGGCTCCTACGGTGGTAACTTCGGAAATTTCGGATGCCGATATGCAGTCTGGGACGATAGCGGTCCGGGGAGAAATCAAAGATAAAGGCGAAGGAGAGTTTCTGGATGCCGGATTCTGTTGGTCAACGAGTCCGAATCCGACAATTGAGAACGTGAACGGGAAGTTGTCGGTTGAGGGGGACAGCCTGTTGACGGGCGTTATTCCCGGATTGAGAGGCTCGACTACGTATTATATCCGTTCTTATGCGCAGAATTCCAATGCCGTATCCTATGGAGAGACACGCGAGGTCACGACACCTTCTATTGTTTCGGCTTTGGCCAATTATGCCGGTGAGGGGGTTACAGAAGCATCTGCTTGCGCATCGGAGAGTGCCGCTTATGTGTTCGGCGGTGATTTAGGCAGTGAACGGTCGGATGCTATGTGGAAGTATAATATCAGTTCGGATGTGTGGGAAGGCAAAGCGTCTTCTAAGATTGCTGTAAAAGGCGCCGCGTTCTTCCAGCGGAATTTCCTGTCTCTTGTAAGTCTGGGAGGAAAAGACAATCAGAATAATGTGACGAATGCGGCTTATTATTATTCTTTATGGAATAATGAATGGTTGCCGGTTGAGGTTACTCCTTCACCGGTACCCTTGTCTAAAGCTGCCGGAATGGTGATTGACGATTATGCTTACCTGATAGGCGGTGAGGCGCAAGACAGCATCAGCAATAAGATATACCGGTTTAATGACAAGGTATGGGAAGAGGCCGGTGTATTTCCGGAAAAGCAGTTCGGTGTCGTGTCAGTAGTCATCGATGATGTTGTTTATGCCGGATTAGGACAGACGGGCAATGGCATAGCCGGGGTCTCTTATTGTAAGCACTTGTGGGCTTCGGATGATGTGATGCAGAGTTGGGAATCTGTGGCAGATTGCCCGACGGAAGCGAACGGCATAATCCGGGGTGTGGCCTGTGGAGACCGGTTGTTTGTGCTGGATACCAATTTGGATATATGGAGGTTTGATCCGGGGACGGGCGAGTGGAATAAACAGAATACGTCCTTGCGCACAACGCTTTCCGGGGGGATGGTCAACAATATCTTTATGTTTTCTTCGGGCGATATGATTTATATCGGTATGACTAATGGTTCGAAACGGTTTATAAAATATGACCCTTCGTGGGACAATTGATTCATGGATAGAGCTGAAGTTTTAAAGCAGATACAGAAAAACGTGGGTATATTGTCGGAAGCCAATGCTCCTGAATTTCAATATATCCCATTACACCAGAAGCCATCACCTTCGGTTCTGCGGATACGTAAGGTGATGTCTTTGCTGCGTTCTGTGATCTTCCCCGGATTTTTTGATGAGGAGCAAGCTACCTCGTTGGATTCGTTGCCTTATTATATAGGGGTCTATTTGGAGCAGGTATATGATTTGCTTCAAGAGCAGATTTACGACAGTTTGTGTTTCGAAGCCGAGTCATGCTGTTCTTCCGTGCGGTGTCAGGCTTCGGAGCTGGCCGTCTCTTTTCTTAATCAGATTCCGAGGTTGAAATATTTACTTTCTACGGATGTGAAAGCGATATTGGATGGAGATCCTGCGGCAAAGAGCCTTAGTGAGGTGATATTCTGCTATCCGGCTATATTCGCCATGCTGCATCAGCGCGTGGCCCATGAATTGTTCAAGCTGGAAATTCCCGTTCTTCCGCGGATGATTACCGAGATGGCTCATTCTGCTACCGGCATAGACATTCATCCGGGAGCCCGGATCGGGGAATATTTCAGCATGGATCATGGCACCGGTATCGTTGTTGGTCAGACAGCGGTTATCGGAAATCATGTGCGTCTTTATCAAGGGGTAACCTTGGGCGCTAAAAGTTTTACGCTGGACGAACAGGGGCTTCCGGTAGATGTGCCTCGACATCCTATTATAGAAGACTATGTGACGATTTACTCTAACGCATCCGTTTTAGGACGGATTACTATCGGGAGGGGCTCGGTAATAGGCGGAAATATTTGGCTGACTCATAGCGTGCCCCCGAATACGGTATTGACGCAGAGCCGGGCGCAAGAGAAATAATCGGGAATGAATGGAAAGGGTATGTTACAATCTCATTTTTTAATAGGAGCGGCCACATCAGGGAGCGGAAAGACAACCCTGACGTTGGGCTTGCTTCGGGCGTTGGCCCGGCGGGGAAAAAGTGTGCAGTCATTTAAATGCGGTCCGGATTATATCGATACATGGCATCACCGGATGGCAACAGGCAAGCCTTCGGTTAACCTGGACAGCTTCATGATGTCAGAGAGCCATATCCGTACGGTATATAGGCGTTATGCTTCCCGGTCGGACATCGCTGTGACGGAGGGGGTGATGGGATTGTTTGATGGCTATTCCGGGATGCGAGGAAGCAGTGCCGAGATAGCGGACTGGCTTCATATTCCGGTATTGCTGGTCATCAATGCACGCAGTACAGCTTATTCGGTTGCCCCGTTGTTGTATGGTTTCAAGCATTTTCATCCGCAGTTGAATATAGTTGGGGCGGTGTTCAATTTTGTCTCTTCTGAGAGCCATTATGCTTTTTTGAAACAGGCGTGTGCGGATGCAGGAGTCGAGCCTTTGGGCTATTTGCCCAAAGCGGATGCTATTTCTATTCCGAGCCGGCATTTGGGGTTGTCGATAGACCCGGATTCCGGTTTTGATCAGTTGGCCGACCGGATAGCCGATTGGGTAGAAGGGTCGGTAGACATAAACCGGCTGTTGGAGCTGACCTCTGTGTCTTTGCCGGAAATTCCCGCGGATAATCCGGGAGAGCAGGGGAAGATGCGTATTGCCGTAGCGCATGACGAGGCCTTCAATTTTTGCTATGCGGAGAACATCACTTTGTTGAGACAATGGGGCCGGGTGACCTTTTTCAGTCCGCTGCATGATGCGGTGCTGCCTGAGGCGGACTTTGTTTATTTTCCCGGAGGCTACCCGGAATTGTATGCCAAAGAGCTGGCTGATAATTCTTCTATGCGGATATCGGTGCATGAATATGTAGAGCAGGGGGGACGTATGTTGGCGGAATGCGGAGGCATGATGTACCTGTGCCGTTCGCTGACAGATAAAGGAGGGGTGGCCTATCCTATGGTTGGCGTTCTTCCGCAAGAAGCTACGATGGAGAATATGAAATTGCGTTTGGGGTATCGCTTGCTACGTGTAGGTAATTACCGGTTGCTGGGGCATGAATTCCATTATTCATCGGTTAAGCATGCGGATGCGTCATTGACCTCGTGTGCAGAAGCCAGAAATGCACGTGATACAAAAGCCGATGTCCCCCTTTATCATTATAAGAACTTGTTGGCGGGATATACCCATTTATATTGGGCAGACCCGGCATCCAACACCTGGTTCCTTGATTTCCTGTCAGGAAAATGGTAGGAACAGCATGACTTGAAAATTCATAAATTCAAAAAACGAATATGTCACAGATACAAGAAAAATTAGCTACATTGCCGGACGAAAAGAAACGGTTGTTTGAACCGGTATTCGGTTCGATCGACACCTTTTATGAGGTAATTTATTTGATAGCCAAGAATGAGCACCTGACGGAGCAGGAGAAACCTGCACGTTATGAAGAGCGGTTGCAGGTGATTCGTCAGATGCGTCAGAAAGCTGCGTGTCTGGTCTCTTCTTTTGGCTTGAATGGGGAAGAGGTCGTAGCCGATATTGCCAGTGATTATTTTGAAGATTATGTGGCTTATCGTGAACCGGAAGTGACCATTACGAATGAACAGTTTCTGGATATCTTGCGGAAGATAGCCGCTGCATAGCTTAGTTGACGGGCTGATAGGTCGACAAGGAAACAAGGTATTGGGTTTGTGCTTGTTTGCTTGTGACTGAAACTTAAAGGGATAAACGGATATGGAAGATAAGACAAGGCATATTACTCGTAAGGTAGTTTGGGGATATCTGCTGCTTTTGCTGATAGCCATCTGCTCGGTGTATTATGTCTACACGATAATCCAGCAATTGGCTGTAGAAGAGAAACCGGATACGCTGAATCGGGAAAAAGCCTATTTGGTGACGAATACCTTGTCTTTGATCTATGAGAGTGAAGCTTTGGGGCAGCTGGTCGGTAGGCCGGGGAATGACCTTCGGAATTTCAACCGGACGATGCGGAAAGCGCATCAGAACCTGGATTCATTGCGGGTGTTGCTGACCGATTCGGTGCAGCAGCTGAAAGTAGATACGATTCAGAATCTGTTGAAGCAAAGACGGTGGAATACGCTCCGTCTGCTGGAGACCCTGAATGAATGGAATGCCGGCAGGCTGTATGTGGAGAATATTGAACGGGTGATAGCCATACAAGACTCGGTCATCCGTCACCACAAGCCGGACTCTATTGTGCCTACGGTCCGTGAGATTATCGAGGTGCAGCAAGATACGGTTATCGTTCCCAAGAAGAAAAAAGGATTCTTTCAGCGCCTGGCCGACGCGTTTTCGCCGGACAGACGGACAGAAGATACCAGTTTCGTGGTAAATACGACACGCAAGCTGGTGACCGATACGATCCGGGTAGATTATAATCCGTCAGATACGATTGTCAGCATTTTGCGCAACCTGCAAGACACAGTAGCGGGACAACGCAAACAATTGTCGGATGTATTGTTACAACGGGCCAGCAATTTGCGGTATAACAATACTATGGTTACGAGTCGTATCAATCAGATGCTCCGGGCGATAGAAGAGGAAGAGATGGAAGAGTCGTTTGCCCGTGTGCAACACAAGCAGTCTATCTTGCGCCAGACTACGCGTACGATTGCCAGTGTCGGGCTGGTGGCTATCTTGGTGGCAATAGTCTTTTTGATTATCATTATCCGGGATATATCCCGCAGTTACTATTATCGGCGCCAGTTGGAGAAGGCCAAGCAATATGCCGAGGATCTTTTGCAAAGCCGGGAGAAACTGATTCTGACAATCAGTCATGATATCCGTGCCCCTTTGTCATCCATTATCGGGTATATTGAACTGTTGCTGCGCCGCAATCCGGATGAGCGCCAGCGTTATTATTTGGATAATATGACCGGCTCCTCCCAGCATATTCTTTCGTTGGTCAATGATTTGCTGGATTATCACCGGCTGGAATCGGGACAGATGGAGATACACCCTGTTCCGTTCTCGGTCGCCGCGCTGATGCAGGAGATTTATGACAGTTTCAGGCCGCTTGCCGAGGCAAAAAGCCTGCAATTGACCTTGGACTTGAAACCGGAATTTGCCGACTTGACTTATTTGGGAGATACAATCCGTCTCCGGCAAGTGGTCAACAACCTGCTGTCTAATGCCATCAAGTTTACGCCTGAAGGGAATGTGACCTTGCGTGTGGCCATTCAGCAGAAAGGGGAACGGATGTATGAGCTGGATGTGACGGTCTCTGATGCAGGTCCGGGAATCCCGGAATCGGAGCAAGAGCGGATATTCGGTGATTTTACCCGTCTGGCAGGCTCGGACAAAGTAGAGGGCTTTGGCTTAGGCCTATCTATCACAAGGCGTTTGGTCGATTTGCTGAAAGGGACGTTGAATGTGCACAGTGTGGTCGGACAAGGCAGTGATTTCATCTTGACGCTTCCCATGCCTCTGTCGGATAGGACTGAAAGTAAATTGCCGCAAGCGGAGGAACCGACTGCAACAGAGGTGGCCTTGCCGGCTGACCGGACTGTTTATTGCTTGTTGGTGGACGATGATGCCATTCAGTTGGCGTTGACCGAAGAGTTGCTGAAGCGGAGCCACGTGGAGGTAGTCGGGGTGTCGAATCCTCATAAGGTGTTGGATATATTACGGAATACCCGGTTTGATGCTGTCATTACGGATATCCAGATGCCGGGAGTGGATGGCTATCATTTGCTGCGGATGATTCGGGAATCAGGTATCCCGGATGCCGACAAGGTGCCGGTCATAGCTCTTTCGGCCAGTGTGGCGAACGAGCACAGCCATTATATCGAGGCGGGATTTACCGGATTCTTGAATAAGCCCTTTACGGCGGAACAATTGATCGCTTTGTTGAATAAGTTGCTGGCGCTCCATTTGGAGCCGGTCGTGAAGATCGATTTTTCATCCTTGACCGCGTTTGCCGGTGAGGATACCGAGGCATCTGCTTCGATTTTACGGACGTTTACCGAAGAGACCTCCAAGAGCATCCAGTTGTTGCAGGAAGCGCTGGATTCGGAAAAACGGACGGAGTCTTCCCGGCTTGCCCATAAGCTGATTCCGCTCCTCACCATGTTGGGCGCCAATAATTTGGTCCAGAAGCTTCGCATTTTGGAAAAGAATGACGATGAGCTGACAGATGCGGGATGGAGAATCTTGCTGACAGATGTCATTGAGCATGTATCGGACATTGTCCGGCAGGCTCGGGCGAAGTGTGAGTAAGAAATACACACAATGTGTGGAATTATTCCACAAGTTTGTCTTACAAAATTCCACACTTTCCCCACTTTTCCCCATCAAATAATATCGGCGCGGAGCTTTTAAGGCCGG
>DWYO01000210.1 GCA_019118725.1 Candidatus Parabacteroides intestinavium
GTAAGACTGTAAGACTGTAAGACAAAGTATTCAGCTTTCATAAGCTCAAGGGAGTTGACAAGAGACAAGAAACAGGTCCTGTCTACTTGTCTGCCAATAAGTTAGATACTTTGCAAATTCCACCTCTTGCACGATTCAAAAATTACTTCTATCTTTGTATTCGTCAACCGTGACAGGCGAATCTGTTTTATTCGCGCACCAAACAGATTGCAGGTTTCTAACAAAAAAAGCAGGGAAAATGGCGGAAGAGCTTCGTATTCACGCAACAGGTAAAGCTGAGCGATACAAAGAGTTACTGCCCCAAGTGGAAGCACTGATCGGGGGTGAAAAAGATGAAGTGGCCAATATGGCGAACATGGCGGCAGCACTTCGGCAAGCATTCGGTTTCTTTTGGGTCGGTTTTTATCGGGTCATAGGCGAAGAGCTGGTATTGGGTCCCTTTCAAGGGCCGGTAGCCTGTACGCGGATCCGTTATGGGAAGGGCGTATGCGGGACAGCCTGGAAAGAAGAGAAAAGCCAGATTGTTCCCGATGTGGATTTGTTTCCCGGACATATCGCGTGCAACTCGGCCTCCAAATCAGAAATAGTCATCCCATTCTGGAAAGAGGGGAAAATAGCCGGCGTATTGGATATAGACAGTGACCAGACAGGCTCTTTTGACGAAACAGATGCGTTTTACTTGCAACAAATGCTCCGATTTTTGGTCAATATGTAATATTTTATAGCTCAAAAGATGGAACGTGCACCCGATTAAAGATTATTAATAAGTCGTATTCCAGCTCTATGCCATAAAAAAATTACTTTTGCACTTCAAAAAAATAATCCGCAAGGAAAAGAGACAATGAGTAAGACGATTCGATTAACATGCTGGTTGACGTTTTTCTTGGCGCTTACCGGCTTCTATAATTCAACTTACGGGCAATCTATCACGTCGGCATCCGGCATAGTAAAAGACTCTATCACAGGCGAACCGTTGTCCTACGTGGCTGTCCTGTTTAAAGGCTCGACTATCGGAGCCATGACTGACGACAATGGTGCCTTCACACTCCAGAACGACAAGGGATATACGGAGATAGTCATATCATCCATAGGCTATGTGGAAAAGTCGGTCAAATTGAAGGCCGGAAGAAAGAATGACGGACTGGCGGTCATGCTCCGTCCTACCTCTTACGAACTGACGGAGGTCGTGGTAAAGCCCAAAAGAGAACGCTATTCGCGCAAGGATAATCCGGCGGTCGAGCTGATTAAAAAGGTGATAGCGCATAAGGACGACAACCGTATCGAGGCGAAAGACGAGTATCAGGTGGAGAGCTATGAGAAACTGAGCCTGGCATTGGACAATTTCAGTCCGAATCTGGAGAAAAACAACTTCACCCGCAAATTCAAGTTCATCAAGAACTATCTGGACACCTCCGAGTTCAACGGGAAACCGATTCTGACGCTCTCCGTCCGTGAGACGCTGGCAGACCGCTATTACCGCAAGAAACCCAAGTCGGAGAAAATCATCGTCAAAGGAAAACGGATGCAAGGGGTGGACAAGACGCTGGACGAAGGCGGAATCAGTGCCAACCTGGATGAGATTTTCCAAGGTATCAATATCTTCGACAACAACATCAACATTTTGCTGAACCGTTTTGTGAGCCCCCTCTCTTCTACCCTGGCGGTATCCTACTACAAATATTACATCATGGATACGCTGGACGTAAGCGGCACGAAGTGTGTCGACCTGGCATTCGTCCCGGTGAATAGCGAGAGTTATGGATTTACCGGAAGGCTCTATATCACATTAGACGGCAATTACGCCCTGAAGCGTTTCACGCTGAATGTGCCTTCGCATATCAACCTGAACTTCGTGGACAAATTGCGTATCGATCAGGAGTTCAAGCAAATGCCGGACAGCACGTGGGTGCTGGACTCCGAGAATACGTTCATCAATTTCTATATCATTGACGGGACGCAACAGTTTTACGCGCACAACCTGCGTAGCTATGACAACTATAAGTTTGAAGTGGCCAACCGGGATTCGGTATTCGGCCTCTTGGGCGAGAACCATATCGCGATGAAAGCCACGGCCCAACCGGATTCCTTCTGGGTAAACCATCGCCATATACCGCTGAAAGAGAAAGAAAGCGCGTTGGACGATTTGCTGGCGCAGATGCGTAAAGTGCCCGTATTCAATGTGATTATCAAGACGGCCGAGATATTGATTTCGGGCTATATCCCGACCGGAAAAGACCGTTCGACCAGCAAGTTTGATTTCGGTCCGATGAACACCACATTCAGCGCGAACGATCTGGAAGGATTCCGTATGCGTGTCGGAGGCATGACCACGGCCAATCTCCATCCGAACTGGTTCGCGGACGGGTATGTGGCGTATGGTGTGGACGACCGTAAGTTCAAATACAACGGGCGCCTCCTGTATTCGTTCACGAAAAAAGAGTACCATCCGGGCGAGTTTCCGCGCAATAACTTGTCACTCACGCATGAGTATGACGTATATACACCTGGACAAGACTTCTTGTTTACGAGCAAGGATAATATGTTCGTGGCGATAAAGGTCGGAACACCGGTTACCCGTATGCAATATATCCGCAAGACGATGTTGCAGTATGAGAAAGACTGGACAAACAACCTGAGTATCCTGGGATGGATCAGGCACGAGAATAATGAGGCCGCCGGGACATTGAGCTATGACCTGATGAATGAGGACGGCTCGCTGACACATATCAACTCGTTTGACAAGACCGAACTGGGCGTACAGCTCCGTTATGCACCGGGCGAAAGAGCCTATAACGGGCGTGCAGGGCGCGAATCACCCTTCAATCTGTCGAAAGATGCACCGGTATTCAAGCTCTCCCACCAGATAGGTTTCAAAGGCTTGGGCGGAGATTACCGGTACAACCATACGGAAATCAGCGCCGAGAAGCGTATCTGGTTATCCTCATTCGGACATATCGATGCTTTGGTGAAAGCCGGCAAGGTATGGGATAAGGTACCTTTCCCCTTGCTGATCTTACCGAACACCAACCAGTCTCTGACCATCCAGCCGGAAGCGTTCAACATGATGAACGCGATGGAGTTCGTCACCGACCAATATGTGTCCTGGTACCTGACCTATTATCTGAAAGGATGGATACTGAACCGCATTCCGGTCATCAAGTGGCTGAAACTCCGCGAGGTGGTTTCGTTCAGCGGGGTCTACGGAAACCTGACGGACAAGAACAATCCGAACCTCACGCCGGGATTATTCCAATTGCCGGACGGGACGATGGAGATGGGCAACACGCCTTATATGGAGTTCAGTGTCGGGTTGGAGAACATCCTGAAGATTTTGCGCGTGGATTATTACCGCCGACTGACCTACCTGGATAATCCGGGAATCAAGAAGGGGGGCTTCCGTATCGCGTTACGATTCTCTTTCTAAGCAACACAGAGCATGAAGCGCAATCCATTCAACAAGACATTCGAACATACTCCTAACGTGTGGGCATTGCTCCCGTTGGGGGTATTTCTGCTTTCTTACCTGGTGATATCCTGCATCGCGGGCGATTTCTATAAGATGCCTATCACGGTGGCATTCGTACTCTCGTCCGCCGTAGCTGTCCTCATTTCGAAAGGGGGCGGATTGAACAACCGCATCGAGCAGTTTTGCAAGGGGGCGGCCAATAGCAATATCATGCTGATGGTAATCATCTTTATCCTGGCCGGCGCATTCGCGCAAACCGCCAAGGAGATGGGGGCGGTAGATGCCACCGTAAACCTCACCATGGCTCTCCTTCCGGGGAATTTATTGGCCGCAGGGGTGTTTATCGCGGCCTGCTTTATCTCGATTTCCGTAGGGACGTCTGTAGGAACTATCGTAGCCCTGGCCCCTGTAGCCGTAGGCATAGCGGAAAAAGCCGGGATTCCGGATGCCCTGATGCTGGGTGTGGTGGTGAGTGGCGCCATGTTCGGGGATAACCTGTCGTTCATATCCGATACCACCATCGTGGCCACGCGGACCCAAGGATGCCAGATGGCGGATAAGTTCAAGGTGAATTTCCGGATCGCATTGCCTATTGCAATCCTCACCACAATACTTTATATCGTATTGGGATTAGGGGTAAACGAGGGGTTTCATCCGGAGAGCATAGAATGGGTCAAAGTGCTGCCCTATCTTGTCGTATTGATTTCGGCCATCGCGGGGGTAAACGTGATGCTGGTGTTGTTTCTCGGCATCATCCTGTCGGGGATAACCGGACTGCTGACCCGGACTTTCAATATCTGGGAGTGGAACGCGGCGATGGGAAGCGGTATCATCGGAATGGGCGAACTGATTATTGTAACTCTCCTGGCAGGGGGCATGTTAGAGATGATCCGGTATAACGGAGGTATAGAATGGATTATCCGGAAGCTGACCTCCCGAATCAGTTCAAAGCGAGGCGCAGAGGTCAGTATAGCCGGATTGGTCAGCTTTGCCAACCTGTGTACGGCCAACAATACCATAGCCTTGATTATGGCCGGCCCGATAGCCAAAGACATAGCAGACCGTTTCCACGTTGACTCGAGAAGGAGTGCCAGCCTGCTGGATATATTTTCCTGCACCATACAAGGTATCATCCCCTATGGCGCACAAATCCTGATTGCTTCCGGACTGGGAAACGTCTCCCCGCTCGAAGTCATGCAATATCTCTATTATCCTTATCTGTTGGGAATAGGGGCTTTGCTGGCTATCCTATTCCGGTACCCGCGAAAATACGCCTAAGGCTTACGGTTTAGGAACACGTAGGTCAAATTAAAGGCTAAAAAGCTGGAATAAATTCCAAACAGCTTCTAAAAAAACTCACCCGCTTTTATAGGATTAGTTAATTATTTAGTTACCTTTGTGGTGAAAATAAAAAAGAAATGGCAAAAATCGAATATATTCGAAAAGTAATCGTTTATAAAAACTATTTTAAGGAGTTCAAAAAAACTCTTTCCAAAAACACCTTGGCTAAGATATATCAAGTATTGCTTTTTATTATGACACTGGAAAAAATTCCTGAAAAATATTTTAAAGCAATAACTTCCGTAAAAGGGTTATATAAATACGAATAGAAGAAAGCGGAAATATCTATCGTATATTTTGCTGTATGGATGAAGGCAACTTGGTGATTTTGTTTAATG
>DWYO01000211.1 GCA_019118725.1 Candidatus Parabacteroides intestinavium
AGAAGGCGTAGCGGGCTACGTCGAGGCAAGTCGGGAAGCAAGATGCTGGCAGAAGGGGGCAAAATACCCGAAGAGCTTTCTTTCAGAAAAAAAGAACCGTTGAGCGGTCTAATGACCGATTTGGGTTAAAAGCTTTTGTTTTTTATTTTTTTTCGGGCTCCTATCCAGGTTCCTTTTTTCCAGACATACTCGAATGGCCCTTGCTTATGACGGGCAAGCCACCAACGACTGAAGGCAAGTTGGATGGAGAAAATGGCTAATGCAATAAGCAGGCATTCGGTTGCTCCGGTCTGTGTGTATAAGGCCAATCCGAATCCATAGTAAATGCAGACTCCTAAGATCGATTGGGATATGTAGTTTGTCAGGCTCATCCGTCCGTAAGGAATCAGCAGGCTTTGCCAGCCATATCCGTTCTCTTTCTTAAACCAAAGTAGTGTGAAAAGAGAAACCAGAATACCCATAAAAGCAAAGTTCGCATACGATGAAACAGCTATGTTATACGGAATTTGTATGGATGGGTTGCTAATCAGGCCCGGCACAAAAGTTTTCAGGCAATAGAGGGGTAAGAAAGTCAGGGACGATATGACCAGTACTTTCTTCCAGAAGCGGATGGATTCATGACTTTTTACAAAATACCTTTGGCGTCCCAGTAGCATACCGAACATGAATAGGGCTGCCGCTTGGAACAGACGCCCGTTTTCTACCTGCCAGATGTTACTGTATAACTGTCCGTCGGTAATATTGGAATACAATGTTTCCAGAAAAGTCCCATGTGCAGCCACATTTAATGCTTTTTCGGCATAAGGCACGCAACGGTCGGTTATGGCTATATAATCAGGATTTATCATCGCATAAATAGCACGCCACCATTCGTAGGGCTGGAAAAGCAGAAGAAGGGCAATCACAAAGATTGTTTTGGTCTTCAGCTTGCATACCGGTATTAACGCAAAACCTACGACGGCATAGAGCACAAGAATGTCTCCGTTATAGAATAATGCGTGTAGCTGGGCGAAGAGAAAAAGCAAGCACATGCGCCAGGCAAACCGGCCGCGAAAATCAATGCCGCGCTTTTCGGCGTTGTGGAATTGAATGAAAAAGCTAAAGCCAAACAATAACGAGAAAGTGGCATACGCTTTACCTGCAAACAGGAAGAAAAGTATGTCCCATACATATTTGTCCAGCGTCTGTAGCCATAAGGGCAAATTATCCGGAATATGATATAAATTAAAATGTTCCAGATTGTGCAGGAATACAATTGCCAAAAGAGCAAATCCACGCAGCGCGTCTACCACTTCCAAGCGTTCCGTGTTCTTGAGAGTTTGCGTCATAGAGATGATTTAGTTTGGATTTTCTATAAACTTACAAGCTGTTTGGAATTTATTCCAGCTTCTTACCAAGGCTCCTTTGAAAAATCAGTCGGGTAGTGGAAACGACTTTCGATGCGTCCGCCCTTCAGTCTTATCCACGAATCCAATTCGCGCTTACCTTCCGTCAGCTCTATGACACGTGCGCCATTTCCCCAGGGTATGTCACAATATACGGTTTTCCCGCCGGTATAGCGGCCATATCCCAAGAGGATACCTTTCCAGGTTGTTACATAATCATTTACATGGTCGTGTCCGACAAAAGTTCCCATAACATCTCCCTTTTCCAGCATGGCTGTAAACAATCCGGAGTTGATTTTCGGAGCACATGCCGCTTCTTTGCGGATACCTATCAGCAAAGCGTTCTCATGTTGTGCCGCATAGTTGTATTCCGGGAGCGGAATATGGAAAAAAGCCAAAGCCGGAAGTGTTTTCCCTCCGTTCTTGGCTTTGAGCTCATCCGAACAGCTCCGATACCAAGCAATCTGGTCCGCTTTGATCCAATCGTATCCGTCTACTTGCTCTTTCATCTGAGAATAGGCATGGCTGTCGAAATGGTAAAGGATAAACGCATCTTTACTTCCGTCAGAGCTACGGACTGGCAGGATAAAGTTGGAAACTCCGCTTAGTCCCTCTACCGTCCCGTTCAGGTTCCCGGCAAAATGCTTAAGTTGTTCGTGGATGTCTTTTCGTGATAAATCCTGCTCGTCATCATGGTTGCCGAATGTCATGGCGAAAGGAATGTCGCGTTCCACTACAGGAGCGAAAGTACGCTTGAGTGATTCGATGCCGGGTTTACCCCAGATGATATCTCCGGTAAATTCAACGAAATCCGGTTTTTCGGCGTCTAACACCTCTGCGATACGTTCTGCCGCAACTTCGGATGCCGCGTTGCCCGGAGCCCAATGGACATCGGTGAACTGTACGATTTTGAATTTGCCGTTTGCATTGAATTTAAGTCGTTGGGAAGACTTTAGGTAAGAAGGACTTGCCAAATAGTTTTCCGGAATATGGGCGCTGTTTTCCTGCGTGCTGGCATGAGTCATTCCCCATGCTGAGGCCGGAAGAAGCAGGGCAGAAGCCTGTAAAAACTCTTTTCGATTCATAATCTGTATAGGTATTTCAGTGTTTTTTGATAATTTGCCGGCGAATGTACAAAAATCTTGCCATATCCGTATTACATTTTCGCTAAAAACCGTAAACCACGGCTCTTTCATCTCTGGCACAAGTGGTCATGAAATGAACAGGGCACAGTGATTATAAAGCCATGAAACCCTACATTGACATTGCCGATGACATTAAAAAGCTGCATAACTATTTTCCGAAGAAATTCAAAACAGCTTCTAAAGCCAATGCGATGAACAAATTCAACCAACTGTAAAAACAATCAGCAAGTTTCATGGAATGTCTGTTATTTGGCTTATCTTTGTGACTTTCAATACATACAACAATGAATAAGAACGATAACAATATAGAGAAAAGAAGTTTCGAGACTTTTGTCAATGCCATCGGTTTAGAGATAGAGCAGGCGCAAGTCCGGCTTATCAGTGCTGCCAATGCGCAGATGCTGTTCCATTACTGGAAGATGGGCAACTACATATTGTACCACCAGAACCTACAAGGCTGGGGCGGCAAGGTCATCAAAAGACTGGCACAGGCAATACGGTTCAACTATCCTGAAAAGAAAGGGTATTCGGTCAGGAACTTGGCTTATATGTGTCAGTTCGCACGCTCTTATCCATTGGGTGCATTACGGAGTTTTGTAGAAACCGATGCGAAATTACTTACTCCAAGTGTGCATAAAATCACGGACGAAATCCAAAATCTAAACAATGTGCCATTTACGCAAGAGCCTCTTGCGCAAATTCAATCCTCAGATAACAAAGAAGTTGTAATTATGCAAGAACCTCTTGCACAAATTCAGGATGTAGTCCAAACAGTAGCCTCCGTTTATCAAAAACCGATTGAGGACATAGAAAAACTGTTCCTTGCATCACCTGTGGCAAAAATCAATTGGGCAAGCCACGTAATTCTGCTGAACAGTTCCCTTCCGTTGGGTGTCGATTACTGGTACATGAAACAATCCGTAGAAATGGGTTGGAGCAGCAACGTCCTTAAAATGCAGATTGAAAGCAAATTGTATGAAAGGCAAATCACCAACCACAAGGTAAACAATTTCACCGCCACACTTCCTGCACCTCAAAGCGACCTTGCCAACTACCTGTTGAAAGACCCGTATATCTTTGATTTGGCGGGAGCCAAAGAGCGTGCGGACGAAAGGGACATAGAGGAACAACTGGTGAAATACGTTACCCGGTACCTCTTGGAGATGGGCAACGGATTCGCCTTTGTCGCAAGGCAGAAACATTTCCAGATTGGGGATAGTGAATTTTTCGCCGACCTTATTCTGTATAATATCAAGCTCCATGCATACGTGGTTGTGGAACTGAAAGCTACCCCGTTCAAACCGGAATATGCCGGACAGTTGAACTTTTACATCAATGTAGTGGATGATAAACTGAGGGGAGAGAACGACAACAAGACCATCGGGCTGCTGTTGTGCAAGGGTAAGGATGAGATTGTAG
>DWYO01000212.1 GCA_019118725.1 Candidatus Parabacteroides intestinavium
TGGTATTTGAGCACGATAGTCTAACTTGGATAGACAGTTCTTCAACTCAAGCAGATATTTCGTTCGATAATATAGAATATTATACGGTAAATGATTCTGTTTTTCATTTTAAATTTTATGGTGACAAAAGAAGTCATTTATATGGTTCTAGTGAACATAAGAAAGAAATACGAATGCAAGCTGATATAAAAATTTGTTTAACGCATTAAATAGATAAAGTATCGCATAACGTTTAATAGAAAGAAACGGTCCTCGGACTCCGGCAGTTTGATGGCCTGCAGCGCGGTGTCTACATCGTATGCGTAGGCAATGAGCGCATCAAAGTTCGCTTATAGCGCCTTGCGGAAGGTTTGAGAATCAGAGACGGTGTGCCAGAATGGGGTTGTGTCAAAATGAATGTTTTGATGCAACCCATTAAGGTGTGTATGAATTAGCAAAATGCAAGGCATTGAGGATGAGGACGACAGGAGTTTACTGGAGTAAATGACTTAGCCCGAATTCCGAAAATAACGCAGCAGTTTGCAATTCTGACACACCGTCATTCTGACGCACCGTCTTTTTATGAGAAGCCGTTTTGTGCGGTCTTATTGTAGAGCTAATTTCCGTAACGGTTGCCACTTCATGTAGGTCCCCGAACGCCATAACCATTCCAAGGGACCATAGCGGAATGTTTTTAGCCAATAATGGCTGAGGTAGATTTGAATGAAAGTATATCCAAGACAAAGCATCATTCCTAAGAACGGGCCGAGATATTGATTCAATCCCAATCCGAAGCGATAATAGAGGAATACCCCGATGACGGATTGAAGGATATAATTGGTCAGTCCCATGCGTCCGTAACTTACTACCGGCGCGAGTGTTTTTTCTACTTGCGGCTTTTTATACAGAAAGACGATAAGCGTAATCCACAGATAAGCCGACAATAGATTAATCATATTTTCGACCGGCATAGCAAGCCAACCGGCCAATACTCCTGCATCCCTTCCGGGCAGATAGGGCTGGATGGCATAGAGCAATAAGAGAGCGGCAAGTCCGATGCCGGCATACCGGTATAGCCTTGTCCGGTATTGCTCCAGGTTGTGGAAGAGACGGATGCGTCCGGCCCATAATCCTAAGATGAACAATCCTAAAGTCATGTAAATACGTCCCGAATTGTGCTGAAAATTAAACTTGCGTGCCAACCGGTCGGCCGAGTTGTTTTGGATAGTGGCCGTAAGCGAAAGGTCGGGCCGGGGGCGATCGACCGCAGGCCGGGGACGGTTCTGTGCGACAATTTCAGTTCGGGGAGGTTCGGTAGCTGCTTTATACAGATTGACTCCCAGAGATACTCCGCCTAACAAGAAGAACAAGGCCAGGCCGACCAATACTTTATTGGGCACTTTATATAACAAGACTAACGGAAATCCCACAATCGCATAGATAATCAATATATCCATGTGGAAAATCAAGCTGTGCAAATAGCCGATAATCAGCAAAAGAGTCAAGCGCCAAAGAAAACGCGGGCGAAAATCAATGCCTTTTTGGGCGGCACGGTCCATTTGTATGAAGAAACTCAATCCGAAAAGAAACGAGAAAATGATATAGAACTTGGCGAATACCAGATAACGGATAAGCCAACTGAACATTTCGTCTAAAGTCCCGATCCACGGGAAAGGAGTCTCGATGGGTGCAGGTGGAAACGCGCCAAAATATTGCATGGCATGGGTCAGGCAGATTCCGATCAGGGCTATGCCGCGCATAGCATCAATGACGGTAATTCGTTGCGTTGATGTTTTTACAGTCTCTGTCATTTGCATAAATGGGTTGGTTTATGAATTTGTTTTACTTTGATTTTCAAGCAAAGATAAGGCATTCCTAAACCAACCAACTTACACAAACTACAGATAGATATACCGAATTTACGGATTCCAGATGGATTGCAGGGTATAGACCTCCAGGTTCTTGATCTCGATATTATTTCCCCAGAAACGGAATCCCTCTTGGTTATTGGCTTTCCGTTCCATAGAATAGGAGTAGGCCCCGTTGTCTACATAAGTCTCCACCAGGGTCTTGTCGATAATCATATCGACCGTAATCTCCATGCTGGTCATATCGTCCGGCGAGTAGAAGACCCCGTTCACCCGGTTCCCGTTCATGTCATAGTCCAAGAGGTTTTGCCCGTCCAGACTCAATCCGGCACTGGTGGCATGAGACAGTTTCAGGGTCGCCTTGATCCGTAACGTCGCGTTCTTGTTGTAGGGCTGTAACACTTCGCCGGCCTGTTCGCTGGTCAGTGAGGCACCTTTATATACACAAGTCTGGAGCTGGTCAAATTCCTTAATCGGGGTGCTGAACAGGCGGATGCCCTCCGATGTGGTCTTCAGGGAGAGCGAGGTCGGAATCAGCATACATCCGTTGAAAGGCATACCCGGATGCGCTATTCTTCCCCAACCGATCTGGATCCTTCTTCCGTCGCTACTTGGAATGTTGGTATAGGTCTGTGCCGCATAGATAGATCCCGTTGCATAATAATATTTACCTGCCTCCGGAGTGAACTTGTATCCGTCAAACGAGCCGATCATGTAGGTACCAGACGCCCCGTACATCACCCATTTCGTGTTGTCCGGATTCCCGTCAACGGGCAGTTCGAACAACTCAGGGCATTCCCAGAATCCCGTGACATGGCTTTGGTACTCCCAGTGTTTCAAGTCTTCGGAATGATAGATGGAGTGTCCGTCCCGTTCGTTCAATACCATTACCCATTTCTTTATCGGTTCATGCCAGAATACTTTCGGGTCGCGCGTGTCTTGGCTATTCCATTTCTCTTTCGAGTCGATGACAGGGTTATCCGCATATTTGGTCCACGTGCGTCCTTTATCCAAGCTGTAAGCGATGCATTGAACTTGCCGGTCGCTACTAGCCGCGGTATAGATGGCTACCATCGGTGGAACCCCCTTTTTCCCGAATCCGGAGGTGTTTTTATAGTCGATTACAGCCGAACCTGAGAACATCGTCCCGTGTTCGTCCGGATAGAGCGCCTCCTGCAATTCCGTCCAGTGTATCAGATCCCGGCTCACGGCATGTCCCCAATGCATGTTTTCCCATTCCCGTTCAAAAGGATTATGTTGGTAGAAAAGATGATATTCTCCGTCATAATAGATCAGTCCGTTCGGGTCATTGATCCATCCGCGCCGCTGGGTATAATGGACTTGCGGGCGATTGGATTCCCGATAAAGCGAGTCTTGGCCGGCTATCTCGTCCGCTTGGTAGATAAGTCCTAACGTGGCATCATCGCCCGGATAAGCGATGCGCACCTCTTTCCCTTGGTAACGCGACATATCGCAAAACACCCAATAATCCGGTTGGGAGGGCGCAAGGCGTATCTGAAATGCATAATCCTCCATGCCATCTGCCTGAAGTGTCATGGGCGCACGTTCCACCTGATGGGAAACCGGGAGATTCAGGTATTTCTTGTCAATCTTTATTTTCAATTCTCCTGCTTGCGTGAGAAAACAGGAGGCAAGCAAAAGACTGGTGCAGGTTAGGATTTTTGTTGTTTTCATAAATTGAAATTCAGGAATATAGAAACAAACTAATCCCTATTTCCCTTCTTTAATAAACGAAGGAATCAAGGTAACCAAATAAAGAACACCAATGCTTAATATGATGATGGCTCCAATCTGACTTTGCATCCAATCGGAGAGGATGCCCATCAGGAGCGGGAAGATAGTTCCTCCGAAAAGTCCCATAATCATTAATCCCGATACTTCGTTCTTGCGTTCCGGCAAATGAAGCATGGCCCGGGATAAAAGCATAGAGAACGGATTGGAATTACCCAAGCCGATAAGGGCGATGCAGATGTAATGTGCCATGAGCGAATCCACAAAGAATAATCCTACCACTCCGGCTAGTATCATCAGAATACTCCCTGTAAATACATGCTTTGTGGGAAGATATGCTAATAGGAAAGCTCCGCTAAAGCAACCAATGGTACGGAAGAGGAAATATATGCTGGTGGCTAATCCCGCGCCTTCCAGCGACATGCCTAAACGTTCTATCAATAACTTTGGTGCGGTTAGGTTGGTACCTACATCAATTCCCACGTGGCAAACAATGCCGAAGAACGAAAGCAATACAACCTTGTCGGCTAATAGGGCAAAACATTCTTTGAACGAGGAGGTTTTCACTTCTTCATTTCCCTTTTCATCGATTTTGGTCATCCATAGGCATAGCAATGCAATGATGGCAATAATTAGAAAGAGAAGGAACAGGAGTTTCCAGTTACCGAACGATACAGCTGCCCATCCGGCAATAATCGGTGCGAGGAATGAGGCTATCGCCTTGATAAATTGCCCCAATGTCAACGAACTGGCCAGACGCTCTCCGCTTACAATATTGGAAAGCAACGGGTTCAACGATACCTGCATCAACGTATTCCCGATTCCCAAGAAGGAGAACGAGATCA
>DWYO01000022.1 GCA_019118725.1 Candidatus Parabacteroides intestinavium
TGTGTATATGAAGTCGCCCGACAACTGCATCGGATGCGCAAGTTGCGGATTAGTTTGTCCGGACGGATGTTTAACCATCTATAAAAAGAAAATAGACTGATATGGCTGAAGAGATAAAATTGATGAAAGGCAATGAAGCAATTGCCCATGCAGCGATTCGTTATGGTGTAGATGGATATTTCGGTTATCCGATCACCCCCCAATCCGAAGTAATGGAAACACTAATGGCCGAAATGCCCTGGAAGACGACCGGCATGGTGGTACTACAAGCAGAAAGTGAAGTGGCCTCCATCAATATGATTTATGGAGGAGCCGGAACCGGAAAACGGGTGATGACCTCATCGTCCAGCCCCGGTGTCAGCCTCATGCAAGAAGGGGTTTCTTACCTGGCCGGCGCCGAATTACCTTGTCTGATCGTGAACGTGATGCGCGGAGGTCCCGGATTGGGAACCATCCAGCCCAGCCAATCGGACTATTTCCAAACGGTAAAAGGCGGAGGACATGGCGATTACCGGCTGATCACGTTGGCCCCCTCGTCGGTTCAGGAAATGGCGGACTTTGTAGGATTGGGATTTGACCTCGCATTTAAATACCGCAATCCGGCTATTATCCTGGCGGACGGTATCGTAGGACAGATGATGGAGAAAGTGGTTCTTCCTCCTTTCCACCCGCGCCGTACGGATGAAGAAATTGAGGCTACCTGCCCGTGGGCTGCCCGGGGAAAGAAAGGCAACCGTAAGCCGAATATCATCACCTCGTTGGAGCTTGACCCGGCCAAAATGGAAGAAAACAACATCCGTTTCCAGAAAAAGTACCAGGAAATCGAGAAAAACGAGGTGCGTTACGAAGAGTACCATTGCGAAGATGCCTCTTATCTGCTGATTGCCTTCGGCTCGTCAGCCCGTATCTGCCAGAAAGTAGTAGAGAATGCCCGTGCGGAAGGTATCAAGCTTGGCTTGCTCCGACCGATTACGTTATGGCCGTTCCCGAGTGAAGTCATCGCGCAATATGCCAATCAGGTAAAGGGCATTCTTTCCGTAGAATTGAACGCCGGACAGATGGTCGAGGATATCCGGTTGGCGGTAAAAGGAAAAGTTAAAGTAGAACATTTCGGTCGCTTAGGCGGAATTGTCTTTACTCCGGATGAGGTGCTGGATGCGCTTAAAAAACTGATAATTGACTAAATTATGATTCGCGGAAGCAAATTGGACGAGTTATTGACATTACTATTTATGTTATTGGCTATTGCTACGGTGATCTGCTTTTTCATACCCTCGGTAGAAAAAAGCATCACACTGACCATAGGCGGTATTGCCATTGGCGTCCGGATTATACAATATATACTGAGATTTTTTAATTAAGAGGATTGATTATGGAAATAAATGAAATCATAGACGCGGAAAACTTGGTTTATAAAAAACCTAAGTTGATGAACGACAATCCGATGCACTATTGCCCGGGATGCAGTCATGGTGTAATCCATAAACTGATTGCCGAAGTCATTGAAGAGATGGGCATGGAGGAGGACACAATAGGTGTCTCACCCGTTGGTTGTGCCGTCTTTGCTTACAATTATATAGATATCGACTGGGAAGAGGCCGCCCACGGACGTGCTCCAGCCATAGCTACCGCCATCAAACGCTTGAACCCGTCAAAAATGGTCTTCACCTATCAAGGAGATGGTGACCTGGCCGCTATTGGTACGGCCGAAACGATTCATGCGGCAAACCGGGGTGAAAACATCGTGATCATTTTCGTGAACAATGCCATTTACGGAATGACGGGAGGACAAATGGCTCCGACCACCTTGGAGGGCATGAAAACGTCAACTTGCCCTTACGGACGTGACATCGCCTTGAACGGATATCCGCTGAAAATAGGAAACCTGCTGGCTCAGCTGGATGGTACCTGTCTGGTAACACGCCAAAGCGTGCAGAATGCGGCGGCCGTACGGAAAGCCAAGAAGATGTTGCGCAAGGCTTTTGAGAACTCGATGGCCGGAAAAGGGACATCAGTCGTAGAGTTTGTCTCTACCTGCTCCTCCGGATGGAAAATGAGTCCGGAACGTGCCAACAAATGGATGGAAGAAAATATGTTCCCGTTCTATCCGTTAGGTGATTTAAAGAATGTAGAATAACTAAAACGGTCAAAAAGAAATGAAACACGAGATTATTATTGCCGGATTCGGTGGACAAGGTGTTTTGTCAATGGGAAAAATTCTTGCTTATTCCGGACTGATGGAAGGGAAAGAAGTAACATGGATGCCCTCTTATGGTCCTGAACAACGTGGCGGAACGGCAAATGTTACGGTTATTCTGAGTGATGATCCTATCAGCTCGCCCATCCTGAACGAATATGATATTGCCATCATCTTAAACCAGCCCTCGTTGGATAAGTTCGAAAACAAAGTGAAACCGGGTGGAATCCTGATTTATGACGGATATGGTATCCATACCGAAATCAAACGGAAAGATATCCAAGTGTATCGCGTGGATGCCATGGATACCGCGGCTGAGATGCAAAACGCCAAAGCATTCAACATGCTTATCCTGGGTGGATTGCTGAAAGTGGTTCCTATGGTCAAAATGGAGAATGTGTTGTTGGGATTGAAAAAATCTTTGCCCCAACGCCATCATGACCTGATTCCGATGAACGAAGCCGCTATTTTGAAAGGGATGGAAATTATACAGAAAGTGCCTTCGTGCCAATGAAACAAGGACTGCATTTACTTATATTATTACTCATACCGACAAGTCTCTTTGCCCAAGTCCGACCAGGAGGGGGCAAAGGAGGCTTCTCTCTTTCTAACCTGTCGAAAGGGAATACGACCTTGGCCGATAGTCTGCTCGTAAAAGACAGTACGGAGCTGAAAAGCAAACGGGTTACTGCCTACCGGCTAACGCCTTTGCTGGGAGATCCTTATGTCGCACCGATGGATACCGACCGGTTGAATACGGCCAACAGGACCCTGGTGGAAGGAAAAGGGCTGGCTATCGGTTACTTGGCCAACTTGGGCTCACCGGCCCAGTCTCGTATTTTCTCCGAACGGAAGGAAGCACGGGATTTTATCTTTGCCGATGCGTATGATTATTATCTTACGACTCCGGAAAATGCTCAATTCTATGACACGAAGCTCCCTTTTACCGATATTATGTACACAACGGCCGGAGGAAGTACCAACCGGGAAGAACAATTGAAAGGGACCTTGGCTTTCAATTTCGGAAAGAAAATCAATATAGGTGGAGACTTTGACTATATCTACGGGCGTGGATTCTATTCGTCCAACGGAAACAAGCTTATCAGTTACCGTATCTTCGGGAGCTATCGGTCGGACCGGTATGAACTGAATGCTTTTGCCGGGAATTATAACTTCGTGACCCATGAAAACGGAGGGTTGAGTGATGACACCTACCTGACCCATCCGGATGATCATGAGGAAGGAAGAAGGCAGCCTACCTCCATGGATTTCCCGGTGCTCTATACGGATGTATTCAACCGCATCCGGGGTAAGCAATTATTCCTGACCCACCGGTATAATCTGGGATTTACCAAGACTTTGGAGGAAACGGATGAGGAGGGGTATGCCAAGGAGGTGTTCGTGCCGGTTTCCAGCATTATTCATACATTCCAATACGAGGATCATAAACGCCGTTTCGTTTCGGATGGAAACAGCTATGCAATAGATACCTTGTTCAATAACGGGCAACCGCTTAATAACGATGAATCCCTGAATGATGTCTATTATTCGTGGAGCATGAAGAATACCATTGCTTTATCCCTGCGGGAAGGATTCCAAAATTGGGCTAAATTCGGGCTTACGGCTTTCATTGACCTGGAAAAACGACGCTACCGGATGCAAAACGCGAAAAGCACGGGGAACAATCTGCCGATAGGCGAAAATGTGATTACCCCGCCTGTTTTCTCCTCCGGAGGCACAATCACGTATGATGAGTTCTCTACATTCATCGGTGCCGAACTATATAAACGCATGGGAAAGCTCCTGACCTACAACGCACGGGGTGAATTGTGCGTCATTGGGGATGATGTGGGCGAATTCAGAGCTTCGGGAGAATTGCAAACCACCTTCAAGCTCTTCCAGAAGGAGGCATACATCCGGGCCAACGGATATATCAAGAACGTCACACCCGCCTTTTTCCAGCGCCATTATCATTCCCGGTATTTCTGGTGGGATAAGGAGCTGAGCAATATCCAGCAATTCTATGTCGGAGGAGAGGTCAATATCGAATCTACGGGGACGAAACTATCCGCCGGGGTAGAGAGCATCCAGAACTATATCTATTTCGGGAAAAATGGCGAGCCGGAACAATATGGAAGTAACCTGCAGGTCGTTACCGCCCGCCTGAGACAGAATTTTTATGTCCGGGCGTTAGGATGGGAAAACGAATTGGCCTATCAGGTCAGCAGCAATCAGGACATATTGCCCCTACCCGACCTGAGCATTTATTCAAACCTCTACGTCAAATTCAAGCTGGCCAAGGTGTTGAGCATCCAGCTGGGTGCGGATGTACATTATCATACCGCCTACTATGCACCTTATTTCCAACCTGCTACTCAACAATTTCAAGTGCAGGACGAGGTCAAGGTCGGTAATTATCCACTAATCAACGCGTATGTGAATTTACACTTGAAGCAGGCTCGTTTTTTCGTGATGGCATATAATCTGAGCGACCTGTTCGTAAAACCTAATTATTTTTCGTTAGCCCATTATCCATTAAATCCAATGATGCTGAAAATGGGTGTAGCCGTTCGTTTTAATAATTAAGCGTCATGAAGGTAGGGAAAAAATTACTGGCCGTTTACATTTGTCTTTTGGGCATTGTCCTGGTGATGATGGCTTCACTCTATTCTTATCTTCAAAGCAAGGAGCCGCTTCCTCCCCGCGATTATCCGGAGATAAAAGAGGAAGGCATATTGCGTGTCATGATGGAATACAATCCTTCCGATTATTATGTGGAGGACGATACCATATTAGGGTTTCAATATGAATTGTGCCAGGCCATCGCCCGGCTATCAGGCATGGAGGTGCAGATTCATCTGGAAATGAGTTTGGAGAAAAGTTTCGAAATGCTTGACCAACAGCAGGTGGATGTGATAGCCCGTAACATCCCGATCACCAGTGAAAGTAAGGAGACACATCTCTTTACCGATCCGATCATCCTGAACAAGCAGGTGCTTGTCCAACGCACGGCCAAAGCCAATCAGGGTCAGAGCCCCATCCGCAATCAGATTCATTTAGGGAAAAAGAAACTTTATATTCCCAAAAACTCTCCGGCCCTGTTGCGGATAAAAAATCTGGAACATGAGATTGGAGATACCATCTACATCGAAGAGGATGAATTGTATTCGGATGAACAACTGATCATTCAGGTGGCTAAGGGAGACATTGATTTTGCCGTATGCAACCAGCAGAATGCCGAACGTATGGCCAAACAATATCCGGAAATCGATATCCAGACCGATATCAGCTTTACACAATTGCAATCCTGGGCCGTACGCATGGAATCGCCCATCCTATTGGATAGCCTGAATCATTGGTTGG
>DWYO01000023.1 GCA_019118725.1 Candidatus Parabacteroides intestinavium
GTATCGTCGATGCCGCACAGCAGGTTCAGGTCCATCAGGTGCGTGTGATAAGACTGTTGGGACGAAAGGCGTAATTCGTCATTTGCCTCCCGCTCGATGGCAAGCAGGTACAAGTCCGATTGCCGGGCCAATCCGTTCCTTGCAGTTGCCGTACTAGGCTTGTCTGCCTCTTGAGCAAGGCATCGATGGAGTCGGCAAAGGCTATTTGCGTCTGGTCGAGCAGGCAGAGCAGGTACTGTTCCGTCACCGCGCGTTCCAGTTGGTTCTCTTCCAGGCGGATGTGGTTGCGGGCCATATCCATATTGATGCGGGATTGTTCCTGTGCCACTTTGTAAGACGAATGTCCCAAGAGCGGCTGTGTCCACGTGGCTCCGGCATGCAGGTGCCCGCTACTCTCGCCCAAATCGTAGCCGTAATAATCCGTGGCATCCTGTGCGTTCCATCGGAAAGAGGTTTGTCCCCCGTCTTTGGTCAGGACGGGTACGAACAGGTAATCCCCGTTCAGCTCCAGCCGTGAACGGGTGTACAGCGCCTTCAGCCGCCGGAGTTCCGCCTGCTCGATTTGCAGTTGGTTGCGGTAATCGTGGAGCAAGGGGCTGTACTGCTTGGCGGCCTCCACATAATCGGACAGCGATTTGCCGGTTCTTTGTCCGTAGGCGTACAGGTAAAGAAAGGATAATAAGAAAGGAAATATGAATCGTGTCATAGCCTACTTTCGTTTTTTCCGGCAAAAGTAGGCTATGAGTTTGGGGAAAGTTTGAAGAATAGAGTGACAACCAAGTGCATTAACGAATTATCTGGATTTTGGATGTAAGGTATGGATGAATAAATGTTGATAATCAAGAGCCAACATTAAAAAAGGTGTCGACAATTTTACTTTCATTTTTTTATTGGGTCTTTTATATAGAACGTCCGTTCAAACGAGCTCATGAACAGTAACGTAAAACGAGGTATAACATTCATATTTAAAGATTATGAAACTAATAGGAAAACTGAAAATAGCAATAATGGCGATAGTCATTATTCTTTCGTGCGGAACAGTGGATGCACAGCGTTGGCATGGGCATTCTCGTCCTTACAGGGTAGTTACAGTTGTTGCCAGACCGGATGTAACTGTCCTTGTCAGCAACCGTTTCACCCAAAAGGAGCGTTTCAGAATGGCTATGGCTTATCTGAAGAATCACAGATACCTGACCGTGAAGAGATATGCGAAAATAACCGGACTGTCGAAAGCGGCGGCCGAAGCGGAACTTGACGCATTTGTAGCCGATAAAGACAACCCCATGGCGGTTATAATAAGAGGAAAAAAGAAAGTGTATATAGTAAGGAAGTAGAATATCAGAAGTTAGGATTATGAAGGAATATAAGGAATTGAGGGCATTTGCCTTGATGGTCGGAATGGCAATGTTGTTTAGTTCATGTGCCGTGCATAGACATCCACGGCCCTATCGCCATCATCCACACCGTCACCGGGTAGTGATTATTGCAGAACAGACTATAGCTACAGAGCAAAGCAAGGATTGTATCACCTTTGAAAAATGTTTGGCTATGACCGAACCGGATGCTTATGGCAGCACTGAATGACTTGGACATAGTTTCAGCTCTGAAAGAAAATGCTGAAAAGGGGTTTCGGTTGCTGATGGCGAAATACAAAGAGGCTATCTATTGGCATATCCGCCGACTGGTCGTTTCGCACGATGATGCACAGGATGCCGCCCAAGAAACCTTTGTACGGGTATTCCGTTCTTTCCGGCAATTTAAAGGTGAATGTTCATTCAGCGCATGGGTTTATCGGATTGCCACCAACGAGGCTTTGCGTATGTTGGAACGCAGACGGGGCGAGCGGTTTTCTTTGGATGACCCGGAAACCGGAGTATGTAACCTGATGGCTGACGAATATGTGGATTATAGCGATTTGGAAGCGGTGAAGCTGCAAAAGGCCATCCTGTCATTGCCTACCAAGCAGCAACTGGCATTCAACTTGCGTTACTACGATGAATTGGAATATGGTGAGATTGCCACCATTACCGGCTCCACAGCGGCTAATGTGAAAGCCAATTATCATTTGGCGAAAGAAAAGATAATAAAGTATATGAACTCTTCAGATTAAAGATATGGAAAAAGATTTTGATTTCAACCGGATTGGGAAGCGCATGCCTTATAGGATACCGGAAGGCTCTCTTGACGAAATGGAGGCGAATATATGGAATGAAGTGCAAGACGGACTTCCCCAAATACACAAGCGCAAAAGATACCGCTTGCGTATTTTCGCCACATCGTTGGCTGTTGCTGCAAGCGTAGCTTTGCTGTTTGTGTTCAGTCCTGTTTTCCACAAAGAGCAAACCGATAGTTTCTTAAAAGTAGAGCAGGCGTTTGCCAACCTGAGCCAAGAAGATCAAGCGTATATGCTTGCCGTTTATCAAGAAGACCTGTTTATGAACGAATAAAAATGAAGAAGATGAAGAATATAATCAGATTATTGCTGCTGGCCGTCGCATTGACAGCCTTCAGCGGCGCAGTTTCAGCGCAGAGCAGTAAACAACGCCTTTCCCGTGAACAACTGGCAGAGGTACAGGCCAAACATATTGCCAAGGAGATGGCCATGGACGAGGCGACAAGCCAGTGTTTTATCGAAACATTTTGCCAGTTTCAACGGGACATTTGGGCACTCGGCCCCCGTCCGAAAAAAACGCACAGTCAAATGACTGATGAAGAGACTGGACAGATGTTGAAAGCACGTTTTGCCCACAGCCGGAAGATACTGGACTTACGACAGAAGTATTATGGCATTTACAGCGAGTTCCTGACACAGAAACAAATCCAACGTGTCTATGAACTGGAACGGCAGATGATGGGACGCCTTTCCAAACGAAGTAAAAGGACAAATCGATAAAAAAGATATTAGTATCTGAGAAAGACTTCAAATATATTTTTTTATCTTTGTACTTGGGTTGGGTAAAACGCTCATCCACTATATCTAAAAACAAGATGAAAGAAGCGTTATGTTTCCTTGTAAAGATGGAGTCTGAGGCTTTCGGACTTGATACTTCATGGCAATATAATGTTTGTTTTTGTCATATTTGTATCTAAGTTTCCTCGGGTATTCGTTTTGCATAGTGGCATTACAGTTCCACGCTTCCTATAAAAACAATTTAAACGCTTTGGGGAACGGAAAAGCATTAAAGAAAACTATGGCAACAAAGGCTATAATCAAAAGCGTATGCGGTCTTGCTACTGCAACAATGCTAACGGCTTGCGGTGGAAATAGCATTGAAGGAAAGTGGGTAGAACCTATTCCGGGTATGGAAAGTCAAGTACAGGGTATCAATTTGGAGGAAGGAGGCAAGGCTTCATCCATCAATATGGCAACCTTGCAGTACGAAAATTGGAGTAAAAGTGACGATATGCTAATTCTTTCTGGTAAAAGTATTGGAAACCATGAGACAATTTCTTTTTCAGATACACTCATTATTGAAAAGTTGACAAAAGACGAACTAACATTGAAAAAAGGTAGTCTGACTATCCATTATAAAAAGCAATAAAGCCCAGATGCTGTTTTGAATTTCTTTGGAAAGAATCTGGTATAAATTCAAAACAGCCTCTGAGAGCGTGTTGTAACACATGGGGCTGTGTCAAAATGAATGTTTTGATGCACCCCATTAAAGTGTGTCAAAATTAGCAAAATGCAAGGCATTGAGGATGAGGGCGACAGGAGTTTACTGGAGTAAGTGACTTAGCCCGAATTCCGAAAATAACGCAGCAGTTTGCAATTATGACACACCGTCTTTTCGTTCTTTAATAACCCGTCAATATTTCCATTTGTAAGATAAGGCAGACTTTGCTGTATCTTTTCAGCAGGCCAGTCCCACCATTTCAACATTTCGAGTTTCTGTATCACATTTTCATCGAAACGCTTTCTTATCGGTCGGGCTGGAACACCGCCAACTATCGTATAAGGCGGTACATCTTTCGTAACAACGGCACGGGCGGCTATGATCGCCCCGTTTCTGATGTGAACGCCTGCCATTATCACCGCTTCATAGCCTATCCATACATCGTTTCCTATCACGATGTCGCCTTTGTTGTCCCAAGCTGTTGCCACGTCTGATTTTTCCAAGTCCCAATCCTCATAAAAGAATGGAAAGGTATAGGTAGATAAGGATTTAATAGTGTTTATATTTCAGATAAATGACAGAAAGCAAGCCGAGTAATATCACATACAGATATTCTGCTGTCCAATAAACGGACAATGACGTGCTGAAACTGCTTATGCTCCACAAATAAATTTGATAAGCCACGATAGTTATCAGTTGGAAGATAAACGTCATGCGTGTCGCCCCCGTACCTGTTACGCTGTTCATATAGACATAGCCGGGCAAGGCAAAGATGTAGTTCAGCAACATGACTACAAACGGCAAATGGGCAATCTGCATCAGAGCTGTGCTTTCCGTATAAATACCGATAATCGGACGATAGAAAATCACGGCAAGGATGACCAGCGGAAAGCCGATGGCATATCCCAAACGGACAACCCGGTTACATAGCGGGATGACCTGTCTCTTTTGTCCGGCTCCCAACAAATTGCTTACCAGCGAACCGGTAGTAGCCGCCAGCGAATTGACGATGACAAAGAACACCGTCGAGACACTGCGTATGACATTGGTAGCTGCCAGTTCCATTTCTCCCAAATGCTCGACAGCTACGAAGAAAGCAAGCCACGAGGCCACTCCGATAAACGAATGGAACATGCTCCATACGGACACACGACAAACATGATGTAACAAACCTTTATCAAAGTTCCAATACAAACCATAAAGCCGTCTGTCCATTTTCCGTAAGACATGAATTGTCAGCACAGCCAATGAACACGCTTCGGCAAAAGACGATGCGACGGCTGCACCCGCTATCCCCATGTCCCAATGGAATATGAGCAGCCAGTTGCCCGGAATGTTCACCAATACGGCTGTCAGGGCCGCCACGTTCAAGGCTTTTGTACGGGTAATGCCGACCAGAAACGAGCGTAAGGCAAGGAACGGAAAGGAGAACAGCAGTCCCCATATTCGTCCGTCCAAATAATTAATCACGGCATGATAGACTTCCGCAGAAGTTATCAGCCTACTTAGAATCATCGGGGAAAACAGCTTGGAGAACAAACACAAAAGGACAGCAAGTCCCGACAGGAAAAACAATCCTTGAAAGAACGTCTTCCCTGTTTCGGAATAGTGTTGTTCGCCGTTGCGCCGTGCGATAACGACCTGCAAGCCCAGACTGAAACCGAAGCCGAGCATATAGACAGCCAGATACCAGATCCCGGCAAGGGCGGATGCGCCCAATTCTATTTCTCCCACATGCCCCAGGAAAATGGCATCGGTGATATTGATAAGTTGTTCGATAAGGATGCTCATCATTACAGGAAAGTTGATGAGCCAAATATGCTTATATGTATAGTTCATTGTTCAACTTGATAAGATGCGACAAGTCCTGCTGCATAAGGCGGCGTGACGCATCGCATAATTGTAAATTGGAAATAATGGAAAACAAGAAAGGACAAACCTGTTATAAGCCTGTCCGTTGCTGAATAGCTATGACAAAATGCTATCCGTTAAGCGCAGCTATATGCACACTTGCCATTTCATAATGGGTTGAACAATTCTATTTTTTTCTGTTACCTTTGCAAAGATAGCATTTGTTCTTGATTATACCTCCAAGTTTCCAGTTTCTTTTTGTAGGATTTCCAACATTTCCCTCAAATTGACTTCGCTTTTGGGGGGATATGCACATTCCGGGTATTCACATCTTGTTTTTAATCCACTTATAAATTCTGGGTGTTACGATTTGTATCAGGCAAAGATTGGCAATACAAATAACCAGGCTTAAAACACCTAACAAAACGTTTTCCACATTGGAATATTGCTCTTGACCAGCACTTATTGCCATGACGCAATAAGGCAGACATAACACGGTGCTGACAATGGCAGGAATATATTTGCGAATGATAAAGAATTGTATAATGTGGGCAACGAAATGCAAGCTGAAAGCCAGTAAACAAATATACCAGAACAACATGTTTCCTATAATGATTGTAACCATAGTACAAGCACTTACAATAATAAACTCCTCACACACGGCAATGCCGAATGCAGGACTCTGTAGAAAAGACAATTTTGACCGCAATGCGGGAAACCTCCGGGATAAATCTTTTTCATTCTTTTCAATCCATGCAGGCAGCATAACCATTTCCTCAAACTCATGGAGCATGAATAGGATAGGAAGCAAATATATCAATATTAAAGTCATTCCATTCTATATTTTCGTTTCAAATTCTGCAAAGTCAGTGTTGCTCGCTTCAATCCGCATCTTGCAATGTTGGCTTCCGCGTAAAATGGATTCACAAATGGTTACTTGGAATGTCCTGTCTTTCCACAACGACTGCAAGACATAAAGAATACTCTGCTTAGAGCATTCACAGAGCAGAGGTGTCGAAACATAGCCTTGTTTATAAAGCCCGCAGGTGCATTCAATGAAATATAAATTATAGACGGAACCTTTCTCTATCGTTTCGCATCTTACGCCGGGCAATTCATTGGCTTTGGCGAAAAACTGGTCAAGGTCTCCAGCCACCTGTTCATACAAGTCTTCATAAATCTGAAGTGTGCCGTATTGCACACAGTTCTTGCCGCACTCACGGAAGAAAGTTTCCCTTTGCGCTTCCGGCAGTTCTACGATGCCATTCTCAAATCCCTTGAACCAATCTGACAATTCCATATTATTTGATAGTCTTATGGTATATGTTTTACTATAATCGGCGATAACAGTGTAGTAGCCAAAACCAACAGCCACAGGTTGCCCGTCAATGGATTATAGGCGACTAAAAGTTCCGCAACGGTATTGCCTCCTGCCAGTCCTGCGGCAAATTCAAATGCAATCGTCAACAATGCCCAGCCTATCCCAATCAACCAACCATCTTTGGAGGTAAAGGTTTTTATTATTCGCGGAAGCAGTAGCCAAGTAATCAGAAAAATACATACGCTTAGTGTAATTCCGCTAACGGGCAATGCCCATTCCGCTCCGATAGTCTTCGCCAATACATATTCTCGCAACCCTCCATTGAGAATGGCTATGGGAATAAAACTGAGCCAGACGGGAAGAGATTTTAGGATGTTCATGTTCTTTTATAATTTATCCATTCCTCCTTCGTAATTCGCATGAAATGCTCCGTGCGGACATCGCCCAACGGAGAGGTCTTGCCTTCTTCTGTGTGATGAAAGCGGAAACCGCATTTCTCCATCACCCGATGCGACTTTGTATTGCCGTCATAATAGCCACACCATACGGCAGTCATGCCCAGATCCACAAAACATCGCCTCAACAAACAACGTACAGCCTCAGGTATCAGCCCATTTCCCCAATAAGGCACCCCGATCCAATAGCCTATTTCAGCTTCACCTTGTTTCATGGATGCACTATGAAGCCCTTCGCCAAACATGATTCCGACACTGCCCACAGGTTCTCCCGTGGCTTTCAGGACGACAGCGTATGTTTCAGGAGCCGCAAAAACCGTGCGGATGATATTCAGGCTATTTTCTACAGAAGTATGTGGAGGCCATCCGGCTATGGGGCCTACTGCCGGGTCTTGTGCATACTTATATAACGATTCCGCATCCGCTTCTTCCCATGGACGAAGTATCAGGCGTTCGGTCGACAACTGGCATGTATTCTTTTTCATCGCAATAGAGTGAGTAATCTGGATAAATGACAATATAGTAGGAGTTTCAATATCTACGTATGATGATGAAACCGATACAAAAATAGTCCTTTTTATTGAAATAATTCATAGTAATGGCGTTCAAAATCTAGCTCAACAAAATTTAAATCGGCTCTTAGTTCACGTACAGGTTCCTGATTTCTCTCTGCAAATTGTCTAAGAAACATGCAGCGTGTGCTCCATCCATCTGGGTATGGTGAAACTGAAAGGAAACGATCAGCGTCCGCTTCCACAAACGCCGTTTGTATTTGCCCCAGATTAAAAACGGATTATTGAACACCCCGCTGTACATGCCTACTGCCCCGTCAATCTCGTAGTGGGCGAGGGCAGAGGTGCCGATGACCATGCAGTCCGTCAGGTCATGATTTTGGCAGCTTTCGGCAACTTGCTTAGTGAGCCGTAAATAATTTTCATTGAATTGTTTTAAATCAGTAGAGAAAGGAACATCACAGGAACTAACCTCGCCCTCGCGGTTGGTTACGATGGTACAGACGGCAAGACGGTCGTATTGCATGAGCTTTCGCCCCACGGGCAGCAGGTAGAACTCTTTGACACGACTTGCCGCTCGGCCGATACACCAGCACATTAGCATATTGAACTTTAATCCTGTCCGTTTGCTGATGCGGGCAAGACGGGTAACATCTACTGTCTTGAAAAAGGTGACCATGGGCATGGGCGCATTCATCCACGTCTCAAAAGCATAGGCGCGGGTCGTTTCTTTTGGATTTACTTCTTTCATTTTATCATTTCTTAAGTTGAATAAACGCAAAGGTAAGCCGGCTGTCAAACGATGAATAGAATAAAAGGGACATTATGTAGGGTTGCTGAACAAATCGGAATAAGGCTTGTATGCATTTAGCAAAGACAAGGGGGTATAACCGCTGAATTGTTTAAACTCCCGGATAAAATGCGACTGGTCAGCGTAACCGCATTGATATGCTAACTGAGCCAGATTTGCATCTTCTGAATCATGCTGTAACAGCTTCAATGATTTCTGGAAACGGACTATTCTTGCATATTCTTTCGGATTTGCACCTACCAGTTCATTAAACAGACGTTCAAACTGTTTCTTGCTCAAACAGGCGGTAGAGGCCAGTTCGGTGACAGGAATTGCTGGCATTGCGAATAGTTGTTGGATGGTAGCGGATATTCTTTTGAGGTTGTATGCTGTTTTTGAAGTCAACACATCCGCTATTCGAGATAACAGCCATTGTTCTATTAGGCTGATACATAAACCTGTATTTCCGCAATCGAAGATTTGTGCAGCCAGTCGTTTCAAAGGCTTGTTTTCAAGGTCATAACCGGAAACCTCTTGATTGTGCAATAACGATATGGGCAGGTTCAAGAATGCTCTTAGAGCGTATGGCTGAAACACGACTACAATCATTTCTACATTACCATTTGCATATAAATGGGAAGGATAATTTACCTGACCGCTGATGGTAAATTTCGATTGGGCAGTTCCCAATTCCGGAATATAGAGTGGTGTTTGTTTATGGAAAATGATTTGAGGACAACCAATAGGAAAAGTAAGAGTATTCAGCGGTTGATTGCTTTTGAATACCCAATAATACCTGACGTAAGGTTGTAACTCCTTGCAAGGCTTGTAAAATTTGAAATTCTCTTGAATCATTTTACAAAGGTATTGTTTTCGGCTACCATAAGTTTTACCCCAAAGATCATTTGATAGAAATTTACCGATTGGTAGAAGTCGGTAACGGGGATTTCAAAGAATGCGATTAAACTTTTCATATTTTCTTTTCTTTTGGTTATTACTTTGTTTTGTCCTGCGCTAAGACCTTGCAAAATTACGATTGCCATAAGTCTGTGGATAGAAGAATAGGGACATTTTCGCACCCTTTCATATATCACATTTTTTT
>DWYO01000213.1 GCA_019118725.1 Candidatus Parabacteroides intestinavium
CAGTAGAAATACTTAGGAAAAATATAGGTAATAATTATATAAGTTAAATTTAAAGCTTAATATCGTATGGATAGCACGAGAATGCTTTTAACGCCAAAGGTACTTCTTTCCTTATTATTGGCCGGTTCTGTAAGTGGAGCATTTGCTGAATCAGCAGTCAATGGGCCTGCAATGGGGGAAGATATTGAGCTTGCCGTTAATCAAGAAGGTACGGTAAGTGGTGTAGTGACAGATGAGCAGGGTCCGGTGATCGGCGCTTCTGTAGTGATTAAGGGTACAACTAACGGTACCGTGACCGATTTCGATGGTAAGTTTTCTATTCCCGGAGCTAAAAAGGGTGATGTCATTTCCATTTCTTATGTGGGTTATGTGACGCAAGAGATTGTTTGGGATGGAAGCCAGGCTTTGCAGATTCATCTGAAAGCGGATTCGCAGAATCTGGATGAATTGGTAGTTGTAGGTTATGGTGTGCAGAAGAAAGAGAGCTTGACCGGTGCCATGCAGGTGGTGTCAAGTGAGAAATTGTTGGATGCTACATCGCCTACTGTAGAGAACTTGCTTTCCGGTAAGGTGCCGGGGGTACAAGTAACTTCCGGTGGTGGTCAGCCCGGTCAGCAGGGTAAGGTCGTTATTCGTGGTAAGTCTACTGTAAATGGTAGTACTGACCCGCTTTGGATTGTGGACGGTGTGATTGTGGGTAGCGATGCGGGTAGTTTGAACCCGGCCGATATCGAATCCATGTCTATTTTGAAAGATGCCGCGTCAACAGCTATTTATGGCTCTCAAGGCGCAAACGGTGTCATTGTGGTAACCACGAAGCGTGGTAAGACTGGCAAGGCGCAGATAAACGCTTCTGTGAAGTTGGGTGTCAATCAGTTGCACAGAGGCAATCTGGATATGATGGACGGTGCGGAATTGTATGATTATTACAATTCATTCCGCCAATGGGGATCTGTCCCGAGTTATATGGATAATGCTGATTTGCGTAACCGTAATTTTGATTGGTGGGACGAAGGCACCCAGTTGGGATTTGCTCAGGATTATAACCTTTCTATCGCCGGAGGTAGCGAAAAAATTAAGACTTATACTTCTATTGGTGTGTACGATGAAAATGGTGCGGTAAAAGGATATGATTATACTCGTTACAACTTGCGCTTCAATGTGGATTATCAGGCAACTAATTGGTTGACGCTTAAACCGAAAGTGTGGGCTACGAAGACCGATATCATGGATCAGCAGCAGGATTTGGGGGCTATTATGTATGTGAACTTCCCTTGGGACTCTCCGTATGACGAGAATGGAGATCTGATTCAGGAATATAAGCCTACATCATGGGTGAATAGTGATGCGACCAACTACCTGTATGACTTACAATGGAATTTTAAGAAACATACCCGTTATGAGTTCATGGGTAACTTCGATTTCGATATCAAGTTTACCGATTGGTTGACCTTCGCTTCAGTGAATAGCTATAAATACAATAACAACAAACGGAAAACGTATAACGATCCGCGTTCACAAGAAGGTATGGCTGATAATGGTTTGCTAGAAGACCGGACGATTACGCTGACACGTTTGTATACCAACCAGGTATTACGTTTCAATAAGATATGGGATAAACACTCGTTGAACGCATTGATCGGTTACGAATGGAACACTTACCAAAGAGATTTCTTGGAACAGACAGCGTCTAGTTTTGCACCTGGATTTGAGGTGGCTGATGTGGCAGTTACACCTAAGTCTGTAGAAGGAACGATTGAGGAATGGGCGGTTCAGTCTTACTTGTTCAATGCCAATTATGCGTATGATAACCGGTATCTGGCTTCGGTGTCGTTCCGTCGGGATGGTGCGTCTAATTTCGGTCAGAATGCTCAGTATGGTAATTTCTTCTCAGTCAGTGCCGGTTGGAATATCCATCAGGAAGAGTTCTTCAAGGCAAAAGATTGGGTACAGCAGTTGAAGCTTCGTGCTAGCTACGGTTCGGTAGGTAACCGTCCAACCCAGCTGTACGCACATTATACGTTGTATCAATTGGAAAATGCCGGATATAATGGCGTTTCGGGAGCATATCTGTCTCAAATAGGCAATCCGGATTTGACTTGGGAAAAGACCTATACCGCAGGTGTGGGTATTGATGCTATCCTGTTCGACCGTTTGACGGTGAATTTGGATTATTATAATAAGAAAACAACGGATTTGTTGTATCGTGTTCCGTTGCCAGGGGTAACCGGTGTCTCGGGTATTTATCAGAATGTAGGTGCTGTAAAGAATAACGGTTTTGAAGTATCGTTATCGATGGATATCTTGAAAGGAGGCGATTGGTATTGGAATGTTTCGGCTAACTTAGGTTTGAACCGAAACGAGATTACAGAACTATATGGTGGAAAGAATGAAATTATTACTTCAAATGCCGGAACCAGCTACGCTATTTATATGGATAAGATCCTTACCGTAGGCCAGGATGTGGATACTTGGTATGGTGCGGAATGGGCTGGAGTAGATCCGGAGACCGGTTCACCGTTGTGGTATACTACCAATGATCAGGGAGAGCGTGTTACAACAACCAGCTACAGTGAGGCTTCTAACCATCAAGCTATTTTAGGTAAAATGAGCCCTGATTTCTACGGAGGTTTCTCTACCTCTATTTCGTGGAAGAATATTGACCTGTCGGCTGTGTTCGGTTATTCGGTAGGAGGAAAAATCTTCAACTACGACCGTACGATGTTCGATAGTGATGGCGCTTATGTGAATTACAACCAGATGAACCTGAAGGACGATTGGAGCCGTTGGGAAAAGCCGGGCGATATTGCTACACATCCGAAAGCATTCTATGGCAATAATACCAACTCTAGCCGTGGTTCTTCCCGTTATTTGGAAGATGCCAGCTATCTTCGTTTGCGTAACTTGACTTTGGGCTATACGTTACCGTTCAAGATTCCGGAAGTACAGCGTGTAAACGTATTCTTCTCGGGGGAGAATCTGTTTGTTCTTTCGGGCTTCTCCGGTATCGATCCGGAATTGCCAGCCGAAGTGGGAGCAGACTACATTGCTGGTTCGGCAGGTGTAGCTATCTCGCCTTATCCACAAACGCGTAAGTTTATGTTCGGATTGAATGTTACATTTTAATTGAAGAGGACAAATCATGAAAAAAATAAGTTTATATGTTTGTTTGGCGGCAGCAGCTTTGATGACCAGTTGTGATTTGGAACGCCAGCCTTACGATTATTATACAGAAGATAAAGTTATGGCAGATAAAGACCAAGGTGTCGATATTCTGTTGAATGGTTGTTACGGTAAACTGCGTACTAGCTATGAACATTTCCATTATTGTGGAGAGTTCCCAAGCGATAACGTTTGTAAAGATAAACCGACTACCAACCCGTTTGGTACCTATTTTACGTATGATCATACGGCAAATAATTCCGGCTTGACTTCTTTATGGAATGGCTTTTATAATATCATCTCTCAAGCCAGCAATTTGATGGAGATGATTCAGGAAGGTGAATCTGTAGAGCTGGATCAGAAATTGGGTGAGGCTTATTATATGCGTGGCCTGATGTATTTTGATTTGTGCCGGGTGTTTGGTCGTCCTTATTACCAAAGTCCGGAAACCAATTTGGGTGTACCTATTGTAAATGGTATGCCGGATGATATCGAGAATTTGAATTTGCCGGATCGTGCTACCGTAAAGGAGACATACGAGCAGGTTATCAGTGACTTGAAGAAGGCGGAAAGTCTGATGACGGAATATGAATCTTCTATTTATGCTTCTAAGTATGCCGCTCAAGCTATGTTGGCAAAGGTGTATATGTATATGAGCGGTACTTTCGAAAATCCGAATACCGAATATGCGCAGCAATCATACGATTATGCCAATGCCGTTATTGAGAGCGGTCAGTTCTCATTATTGAGTCGCGAAAATTTTATGCGTTACAATGAATATGCTCCGGATGATCCTTCGCAGACAGAAACTATCTTTGCAGTGAAAACGGTAGCTTCGGATGTGTCAGACTGGGGAAGTCCGTTAGGAAGTATGTATGCAGAGATTCAGGGACAAGGTTGGGGCGAAGTGTATGCCAGCGCGAAGTTGATGGATCTGTTTCATGAAACCGGAAAAGGCAAGGATGCGCGTGAAAACTTCATTCATCCGCAATATGTTACGGACGATGACGGTAATCAGACACCGTGTTTCCGTTTTGTCAATGAAGATATGACGGGAGATAAATTAACTTATGTCTATGTGCAGGCGCCAACTTCAGGAACGGATGGGAATCTGACCTGTACCATTGGTGACCAAACATATTCATTGACTCCGGTGGATGTTGAAAACAAACGTTATTCTATCAATTATAACGGTAAGACGTATGAGGGTGATTATGATTATATGATGCTTGAAAGCCAAGGTCACCCGAAGTTCTTCAGCTATAAATGTTCTATGCAGGAGGGGTACCCGCATTTGTATTCTCCGCTGGTTTCCCGGTTGGGAGAAATGTATTTGATTCGTGCGGAGGCAAGTGCTAAATTGGGTAACTACAGTGCGGCTTTGCAGGATTTGAATACTATCCGTGAACGTTCGATACCGGGAGAAGGTTATACCTCATTGGATGCTACGAATGCTCATGAACGCATTATGAAAGAGCGTCAGTTGGAACTGTGTTATGAGGCCGACCGTGGTTTCGATGTATTCCGTGTAGGTGATACGATGGTACGCCGTTATCCGGGATTCCACGATGGAACTGTTGAATATCCTGCTGACAGCCCGTTGGCTATCCAGTATATTCCGCAATCGGAAATCAATGCTTATCCGGGTACATTGACTCAGAATCCGTAAGGCCATAATGAAAGCTTAGTAACCCTTTAAGGGTAATATGTCGTATTGTTTTACAGTGTGGAGCAGACCTTCGGGCCTGCTCCTTTTTCATAATTGCGCATGATCATAAACTCAAATCGGTGCTAGATATTTGGCCAATACGTAGCCCCCTCCTAAGAGCCAAATATAAAGAAATGCTGCCAAGAGGAACGGTTTTGCACCGGCGCGTTTGAATTTTTCAATACTGGTTTCAGCACCAAGAGCGGTCATTGCCATGGTAAGTAGGAATACATCGAAATTATTTATAACAGTAACAGCTGATGCTGGTAGCAGGTTGAGCGAATTGAATCCGATAACTGCCAAAAATCCGAAAGCGAACCAAGGAATGGTGATTTTTCTCCGTTGGGAAACAGCTTCTGTATTCTTTTTACTTGTGGCTATCTGGGATGTAGACCGCGCAAGGAAAAAACTCATTACTACTAATACAGGAGCTAGCATCATCACTCGAATCATTTTTACGATAATAGCTGTATCGGCTATTTCCTTCCCCATTGCATTTCCTGCCCCGACTACGTGTGCTACTTCATGTAGTGTTGCTCCGGTATAAAGGCCCATTTGTTCCGGATTCAGGTCGATGAAGCCACTGCGGAAAAGCATGGGATAAAGGAACATGGAAATTGTTCCGAAAATCACTACTGTTGATACGGCTACCGCTGTTTTATGTGGTTCGCTTTTGACTATCGGTTCGGCACCTAAGACTGCAGCTGCACCGCATATAGCACTTCCGGTAGAGGTCAGCAATGTGAGATCTTTATCCATTTTCAAGCATTTACCCAAGAAACTTCCCAGTAGGATGGTGATCAAGACAATAATCAAATCAATTAAGATAGCCGGAATCCCGATGTCCATAACGCTTTGGAAAGTTAGTTTGAAACCGTATAGCACAATTCCTGTGCGTAACACCTGTTTTGTGCAAAATTGAATGCCCGGAACCCAAGTCTCCGGTAAATGATTCCGGAGGCTGTTGGCGTAAAGCATCCCTAAGATAATGCCGACAATTAATGGACTAAATGAAAGATTTTTGACAAAATCAAATTCCGCAATATAGAATGCGGAACAAGAGAATAGCGCAATCAGTAAGATGCCATGCAGAATGTTTCCTCGTTTTTCACTAAACATATTTTCTAAGTTTTGCAGTTTTTATTTGCCTGCAAAGATAGGGCATTGCTATAAGGAATGCGAGAAGAAAATGCTTATGGCCTATAACGACAAGTTATCACTCTGCCTTCTTTTGCCGAAGAAATCGGATAAAATTTTCGTCCAATCCGGAGCTGCGTCCAAGAGGGCGGACAAATCTGAAAAGACGTTCCATTTTTAAGCCTTTAACTTCAAGTATTTTGAATGTTCCATTGACAATGTCTTTTGCTACGGAACGTATAGAAACGACACCGAGTGTATGGAAGTTTTCCAGAAACAGTTTAATACTTTCCGTGTTGCCTAATTGAATAAGTATATTCAGATTTGATAACTTAATTTTATGATCGGCTAAAGCTGCTTCTAAAACTTGCAGTGTTCCGGATCCATTTTCACGGAGAACCAGCGGGAGTGAACAGAATTGTTCGAGTGTCAGTTCGTCTTGCACGGCTAATGCGGATTTAGTATGGGTGATTACGACTAGTTCATCGCGCATGAAGGTCTCGTAATGCAATGTGTTTGAATAGGTACATCCTTCCACCAAACCTAAATCAATTTTCCCTTCACGTATCATTTTCTCTATTTCAAGGCTGTTTCCGCTGATTAGAGAGAGGCGAATATCAGGAAAAGTTTTGATGAATTGAGCTAATAAAGGTGGAAGTACGTATTGGGATAGGGTCGTGCTGGCTCCCAGACGTAACTCACCACTGAAATGTCCGGTTAACAGATTCATTTCAAAATCCAATTGGCGGTAAGTTGCCAATAACGACTGGGAATATGAGTACAGCAACTTACCTGCATGTGTCAGTTGTATTTTGTTACCTTTCCGCTCGAATAGAGGTGTTTTATATTGTTGCTCTAATTCATGAATATGTTTACTTATGGCCGGTTGACTGATGAATAGTTCGTGTGAAGCCTTTGTGAAACTTAGGTTCGTAGCAACACTATAAAACACCTTTAATCGAAAATCCATGGTTCAATCAGTTTAATTCCCTTCCGGAATACATGTGTTCGTAATAATTGATATAGTCTCCTTCGGTGATTGAGTCAACCCATGACTGATGTTCTAAGTACCAGCGGATAGTTTTAACAATACCCGTTTCAAAAGAGGTTTCCGGAGTCCAACCTAATTCACGGTGGATTTTAGTAGGATCAATGGCATAACGTTGATCATGCCCGAGCCGGTCTTTGACGAAAGTAATCATGCTATCGTTGATCCAATCGATTGCGATTTGTCCATCAGGATCGATTTCTCGTTTTTTTAATACCTCGCGATAAGTCGGATTCTCGCTCATAAGCTGATAAATGGTACGGATGGTCAGTTTGACGATTTCGAGATTCGTCTTTTCATTATGCCCTCCTACATTATAGACTTCTCCCACACGCCCTTTATGCAGCACCAGATCGATTGCTTTACAATGGTCTTCCACATAAAGCCAGTCGCGCACGTTCGAACCATCTCCATAGACAGGAAGCTTTTTACCTTCGAGAATATTTTTGATGATAAGCGGAATCAGCTTTTCCGGAAAGTGGTAGGGACCGTAATTGTTGGAACAACGGGTGATGCTGACCGGCATCTTGTAGGTATCTGAATAGGCCTGGACAAATAAATCTGCGCTGGTTTTAGAGGCACTATATGGGCTATGCGGATTCAGCGGTGTAGACTCAGTAAAATAGCCTTCGTTTCCTAAACTACCATACACCTCATCGGTCGATACTTGATGGAAACGGACTCCGTTTCGCCAAGTCGGATAACCTGTTTCATCTTTTCCCGTAGTCCATGCCTGCTTGGCTGCATCCAGCAAGTTTTGCGTACCTAAGATGTTGGTTTGCAAAAAGAGTTGCGGGTTCTCTATACTTCGGTCAACATGACTTTCTGCAGCAAAATTTACTACATAGTCAAACTGATAATCCGTAAAGAGTTTGTTGACTAAAGGACGGTCGCAGATATCACCTTTCACAAAAAAGCAACGTCTGTTATCAATATCTTCAGCAATGGTTCCTAAATTTCCGGCATACGTAAGCAAGTCTAATATGACAATTCGGATATCGTCATGTTGGGCAAGCATATATTTGATGAAATTGGCTCCGATAAAACCTGCGGCACCTGTAACTAAATAACTTCTCATAGCGGATATCTGTTATAAAATAAAATTCATGTCAGCTTGATGCAAGAACGGGGATTTCAAATCTTTCTCGGAGAGAATAGGTCGCTCGGCAGGAGAAATTTTCCAATCGATAGCTAAATCCGGATCGTCATAACGTATGCCGCGTTCAGCAGAAGGGGTGTAGGGATTGTCTACTTTATAGGTAAAGATTGCTTCATGGCTCAAAACATGAAATCCGTGGGCAAATCCTTGCGGTATGAATAATTGACGTTTGTTGTCTGCAGATAATTCGACTGCAACATGTTTCCCGAATGTAGGAGACCCTTTTCGAAGGTCAACCGCTACATCTAATACACATCCTTGGATAACACGTACCAATTTGGCTTGCGAATAAGGGGCCAGTTGGTAATGTAAACCACGAAGTACACCTTGAGATGAGCGGGATTCATTATCTTGTATAAATGAAGTCGTTCCGATGTGTGCATCGAATTCTTCTTGCTTGAATGCTTCCATAAAGTATCCGCGCGCATCATTGAACACTTTC
>DWYO01000214.1 GCA_019118725.1 Candidatus Parabacteroides intestinavium
GAAAACATTCTTTACAAAAAGCTGGAATAAATTCCAAACAGCTTCTAAAAAAAGAGATAAGATGAGAAAGAACAGGTATATTTTATGGATTATTTCTGGCTTGATGCTCTTGTCGGGCTTGGGAGCGGGCGTTTCGGCGCAGGAGTTCCGCCAGCATTGGGAGAAAAAGGTTTTTGCCGGATACAATATTGGCGGGACAAGTCCGATACCTTTGCCTGCTGAAATTCGCAAGATTAATTCCTGGAAGCCGGGCTTTGGCGGAACATTGGCGTTCCATCTGACACGCTGGCTGACCCCGGAATGGGGATTGACCACCGGCTTGGCTATTGACCTGAAGGGAATGAAGATTGACGCGGATGTGAAATACCTGCAGACCAGCCTGGTGGTGGGCGAAGGAGACAGGGCAGGCCAGTTCACGGGGAGCTTCAACGGGAAGAACAAGACCAATATGCGGAACGACTATCTGGTGCTTCCGCTCCTGGCGGCTTGGCGTCCGGCCGAGCGATGGCGGGTACGTCTGGGTGGATACGTGGCTTTCCAGAATGCCGCGAAGTTTGAGGGAACGGCATCAGACGGGTATATCCGTAACGGAGGGCCTACGGGCGAGAAAATCAATGTCGAGTCCGCCACCTACGATTTCGCGGAAGAGGTGCGTAATTTCGATGCCGGACTGATGGCTTCGGGCGATTGGTTCTTTACCGAGAAGATGGCCCTGACCGGGCAATTATCGTGGGGGTTGGTGCCGATCTTTCCTTCCGACTTCGAAGGCTTGAGCTATAAGATGTACAATATTTATTTCTCGCTGGGGGTAGCGTATAAGTTGTAGGGAGAGAGAAGAGACGGGTAAGCAAAATGTCAGATTATCCCTCAAATCCCGGCCCTATTTCGGACCGGGGTACGCATTTTTTCGGACGATGGCCTTCTCAGCGAGTTGAGAAGGCGCTTTTTTATAGATAATGTGATGGATTATAGCGTGTTATCTTCTGAAATGAAAGTTCGGGAAAAAAACGCGGTTTAGACGAATTTACGGGCCGGATAGGGCCTGTTTTTTCAAAAATAAAGTCCTTTTCCGGAAATATAAGGAGCTTTTGGGAAAAAGATGCCGACCTTTTTCTTCGTTTCTGCCTATGTTTCGCTTCAGACATCGGCATCTTTTTCTTCGTTTTTTGCCTATAAACCGGGCAAATCCGGGTAGGATTTTCTTTCTTCAACCCCATTTTCCTCTTCCGGTTGCTCTTTTCTTTTGAAAATGTGCGTTAGCCGAAAATGCCCAAAGTCGACATAATGTCAGGAAACCCCTCCTTTTTTCTTCATTTTGCCTATTGCTACTCCGAAAGAAAGCGGTATATTTGTCCCGATTAATTGTGCTTTAAAAAAATTGATGATGAAAAACATTTTACTACCGGCGTTTGCTTTGTGCTGCGCCTTGAGCGCGAATGCGGCGGATGCACCGTTATGGATGCGCTATCCGGCGTTATCGCCCGACGGGAAAACCATCGCGTTCTCTTATAAAGGAGACATTTATACTGTCCCGGCAAGTGGAGGAAAGGCAACTCAGTTGACAACCCATCCGAAACAAGATACCCATCCGATATGGTCGCCCGATGGGCAGAAAATCGCTTTTGCTTCCGACCGTGAGGGGAGTTTCGACATTTATATTATGGACAAGACGGGTGGAGTGCCTGTCCGGCTGACCACCAATACGGCATCTGAGATGCCGAAAATCTTCCGTGACGCTACCCATATCCTGTATTCATCTACCCTGATGCCGGATGTGCGTGACGCGCAATTCCCTTCTTCCCAATTTCCGCAGATTTATGAGGTGAGCACCGATGGCGGACGCCCGAAGCTCTATTCTTCGCTGGCCATGCAGCACCTTTCATTGAGTCCGAAGGGAGACCGGCTTCTTTATCAGGATCAGAAGGGGTACGAAGACCCGTGGCGCAAGCACCATCAGTCATCCATAACCAAAGATATCTGGTTGTGTGACCTGGGGGGCGACCGCTCTTACCGGAAACTGACCGATTTCAAGGGGGAGGACCGCAATCCGGTCTGGGCCGCCGACGGGCAATCCTATTATTACCTGAGCGAAGAGGACGGGACATTCAATGTCTATAAACGAAATTTGAACGGTGAGGAGAAAAAACAACTGACCCGGCACAAAACGCATCCGGTGCGCTCACTTACGGCATCGGCCGATGGGACGCTCTGTTATACCTATAATGGCGAAATCTATACGTTGAAGGAGAACGGGCAACCGACTAAGGTGTCTGTGCAGATTGTTTCCGACCAGATAGAGAACGAGACCATACACAAATTGTTGACCTCCGGGGCGAGAGACATTGCCGTGTCTCCGGACGGAAAGGAGGTGGCGTTCATCGTACACGGAGATGTCTATGCGACATCCGTCGAATACAAGACCACGAAGCAGATTACCGATACCCCGGAGCAGGAACGCGACCTGAGCTTCAGCCCGGACGGACGTTCGTTGGTCTATTCCTCAGAGCGTAACGGTGTCTGGGGCGTTTATAAAAGTTCGTTGGTGCGCGAGGAGGACAAGCTCTTTACCTATGCGCCGGAATTGAAAGAGGAACCGCTGGTGGTATCGTCTGTACCCTCGTTCCAGCCGATGTTCTCGCCGGACGGAAAAGAGGTGGCTTTTCTGGAAAACCGTACGACACTGCGTGTAATTAATCTGGATACGAAAAAGATCCGTACCGTATTGGACGGGAAATATAACTATTCGTATGCCGATGGCGACCAGACCTATCAATGGTCTCCGGACAGCAAATGGTTCCTGGCCAAGTATATCAGCATCGGGGGATGGAACAATCCGGACATTGTATTGGTCAAGGCGGATGGAAGCGGAGAAATGACGAATCTGACCGAGAGCGGCTATTCGGACGGGAATCCGAAATGGGTATTGGACGGAAAGGCGATGATCTGGTCGTCCGACCGTGCCGGGTACCGGAGCCATGGCAGCTGGGGGGCTGAAGATGATGTGTATATCATGTTCTTCGATGGCGAAGCGTATGACAAATTCAATCTTTCGAAAGAGGAATATGCCTTGTTAGAAGCGGATAAGGAGGATAAGGACGAAGAGAAGGAAGCGGATAAAGATAAAAAGGACGGCAAAGAGGAAAAGAAGGAGGTGACCCCGTTGAAGTTCGATTTGGCGAACCGGAAAGACCGGGTGAAGCGGCTGACCATCAACTCCTCGCATTTGGGTGACGCGGTGCTGACTCCGGAGGGCGATAAGCTCTACTATTGTGCGGCATTCGAAGGCGGATATGACCTGTGGGAGCATGATTTCCGTGAAGGAACGACCAAGCTGCTGATTAAAGGTGTGGGCGGAAATACCTTGTATGCCGATAAAAAAGGCGAGAATCTGTTTCTGGTGTCGGGTGGAAAATTGAAAAAGGTGAATATCAAGGACAGCAAGACCGAGCCGATCGAGTTTGCCGCAGACTTCAATTATCGTCCGGCCGAGGAGCGCGAATACATTTTCAACCATGCCTGGCGTCAGGTGAAGGATAAGTTTTACGACCCGGCTATTCATGGCATTGATTGGGAAGGATACAAAGAGGCGTATGCCCGTTTCTTGCCGCATATCAACAACAATTACGATTTTCAGGAAATGCTTTCCGAACTCTTGGGCGAACTGAACGGCTCGCACACCGGAGCGCGTTATCGTCCTGCCCTTTCCGTTCCGGCTACGGCTACGCTGGGTGCGTTCTTTGATAACCTGTATACCGGAAAAGGGCTGAAAATCGCCGAGATTCTTCCGCAAGGCCCGTTGACGAAGGCGGATAGCAAGATTGTAACCGGGTGTATCATCGAGAAGATTGACGGACAACCGATTGACGTGAATACGGATTATTATCCGATGCTTGCCGGAAAAGCGGGCAAGAAGGTGATGCTTGCGGTTTATAATCCGCAGAACGGCCAACGCTTTGACGAGGAGGTAGAACCGATATCGGCCGGCGAACAGTCCGAATTGCTTTATAAGCGTTGGGTAGAGCGTTGCCGCAAGTTGGTCGACAAACTCTCGGACGGACGCATCGGCTATGTTCATGTCAAGGGAATGAATAGCGAGAGCTTCCGCGAGACCTATTCCGAACTGCTGGGACGTTGCCGGAACAAAGAGGCGGTTATTGTCGATACGCGCCATAACGGAGGGGGCTGGCTGCATGAAGATCTGGCCTATCTGTTGAGCGGAAAAGAGTATCAACGTTTCGAACCGCGCGGGCAATATATCGGAAGCGACCCCTATAACCGTTGGCTGAAGCCTTCGTGTGTATTGGTTTGCGAGGATAACTATTCCAATGCGCACGGGTTCCCGGTTGTGTACAAGACCCTGGGAATCGGCAAGCTGATTGGCGCCCCGGTTCCGGGAACGATGACCGCCGTATGGTGGGAGACGCAGATCGACCCGACCCTCGTCTTCGGTATTCCGCAAGTCGGTGTGAAGGATATGCAGGGCAATTATCTGGAAAACCACCAGTTGGAACCGGATATCGAGATCTATAATACTCCTGAGGCACAATTGAAAGGCGAGGACCGGCAATTGGAAGCCGCTGTGAAAGAGATGTTGAAGGAGATAGGAAACAAGTAAACGATATGAAAAGCATCCTGATAAGCTGCCTGTTCGCGTTACTCCTGATTTTCCCGGTCAGCGCCCAATATGTACACGACATCTTGGGTGACCGGTACCAGAAGCGGACGATAGAGATGGGCGATGATTACGAAGGACGTGTCGTCTGTACATTGGTCCGGAAACCTTTGGCCGGTCCGGCAGGTGGGGCTGTCTTGTATATTCATGGCTATAACGATTATTTTTTTCAGTCGGAGCTGGGTGATAGCGTGATGTCGCATGGTTATAACTTTTATGCGCTGGATCTGCGCAAGTACGGACGCTCGTTATTGCCCCATCAGGATGCTTTTTATTGTAAAAGTCTGGACGAGTATTTTGCCGATGTGGATACCGCATTGGCGATAATCAGGCAGGAGGGAAACGAACGGATTGTGCTGATGGGGCATTCTACCGGCGGACTGATCGCTGCCTATTACCTGAAGCATCATCCAGATGCACCGGTTGCCGGACTCATCTTGAACAGCCCTTTCCTGGATTGGAATTTCGGCTGGTTGATGGAGGGCCTCGTGTTGCCCTCTGTCTCTTTCTTGGGCCGGTTCTTTCCGGAATGTACAGTACAGAGCGGGGGAAATCCTTCGTATGCCTATAGCCTGCTGCAAGGCTTTCATGGCGAGTGGACTTTTGATACCGCCTGGAAAATGCCTTTCGGACATCCGAAGCGCGCCGGGTGGATACGGGCCATCCATACCGCCCAGCAGGATATCCGGTCGGAGTGCGTAATCCGTTGCCCGATTCTGTTGCTCTCTTCCACCCAATCCTATCCGGAATCAGCGGAATGGCACGAGGAATACCTCTGCTCAGACATCGTGCTTTCTGTGGAAGACATCCAAAAGTATGGCATCCGGTTAGGCCCTAACGTGTCCGCCCATCGGATAAAAGGCGGTATCCATGACCTGATACTTTCCCCGAAACCCGCCCGCGATACGACCTACCGCATCCTCTTTGAATGGCTGGAAAAGAAAGAATGAAACTTGCCTCGTGAACCGATAGTGAAGCTTTGTGAATTATTTGTGAACTGATTTAGATACACTTTGTTAATCTGCCCCCTTATTTTTGCAGCCGTAAAACAAAAACCAATAGAAAAATGAAAAGAATAATTTTAACAGCAACGGCTTGGATGTTTTTCGCTTTATCTGTGTGGGCGGAAGATATAACTATTAAAGAAGAAACATTTTGGCAGGAAACAAACCCCCGTTCTTTTATAGTTTATCCGATAACAGAGGATCAAGTAAATCTTTTGTTTGAAGAAACACAGCAGCAGGTATCTATACAAGTAACAGATAGTACAGGACATCTT
>DWYO01000215.1 GCA_019118725.1 Candidatus Parabacteroides intestinavium
GTGTCTTTACAGCTTGTAATGACGATGATAATGTGGTGGATTGTGCGGCTCAGTATCCGTTTGAGACCTATGTATTTATTTCACTTGAAACGGGTGATATGATTCGATTTGCACCTGAGAGTTCACAGTTATATTATAATTATCAGATATTTGAAGATTCGATAAGCTCTGATATTACGGTAGCTGTGAAATATAAATATAAGATACCTTATTTCCTTTTTGATGAGAGTGAAGAAAATATGAAACGTGTAGAAGATTTGAATTTGGAATCCATTCAAGTAGCTGATACAAGCGGATTGAACGTAACTTACAGAGATGGCTCTGTCGTTTATTTCGAAGAGTATGCTAAAGTGGGGATGTAACCAGATCTCTCTGCTGAACGGCATCCCGGAAGGAAATAAGCGAGGACGGTGTGTCCATGTCGAAACACCGTCCGCTTGTTGTTCTTCAACAATTATTCCCGGAATAGCGGAGCGATGACCGTGCTGTCCCCGTCATTGGGAGCCGGCTGGATGCCCAAAAGCCGGCAAATGATCAGGTAGAGATTTACGTTCGGCATGACGGGCAACTCTGCGCCCTGTTTGAATGAAGGGCCTGCCGCATAAAATATCGCTTCCATTTCGGGGGTATAGTTGTCATACCCATGCGCTCCGCCGATAAAGGCTTTCGGATTGTCGCGGAACACCACGTAGGTGCCGATGTTGGGCGCGACGACCAGTTCCGGTACGCGTGGATTCTTCCCGTAAACAAACTTGTCCGGAATCTCCCCCTTTTTCCAAACCGTAACATGCGGTACCTTTTTCAGGACCTCATACGCCTTGTCGGTATAGCCCGGCTTGGGGTAGAGCAGGGTAGGTACCCCTTCGAACACATGATGGAAACTATCGCGCGGAAGGTAATCGGCCAGATTTACCGACTTTTCGGGGGTATAGGTCGCCATGCCATGATCTGATACGACCAGAAAATCAATCTGCGGGAAGATGTCCAACTTCCGCGCCTGGTTGAAGAAGTATCCCAATACGCTATCTACATGCTCTACCATACGGAGGGTCGCCGATGAGTCGGGGGTACACAGATGGCCTGTATGGTCGGGCTCTTCCAGATACCACATGATCAGATGCGGGCGTTGCTTCTCCGGTCGTTGTAACCAGGCGATGACCGAGTCGGCACGGCTCTGGAATGGCACCGACGAGTCGAATTTTTTCCACGTGGAAGGTTGTCCGCCGGGAAGGGCTATCTCGCTCCCTACCCAATAGAACGAGGCGGCACGTACGCCTTGACGCTCCGCGGTGTTCCAAATCGGTTCGCCCCCGAAAAAGCGCGGGTCGGCGCAGCGCATGGTATAGACACTGTCTAATTCAGCATCATAGAAAGAATTGTTGATGAGTCCGTGATGATCCGGGTGCAATCCGGTCGCCATGCTGTAATGGTTCGGAAAGGTAACGCTGGGATAGCAAGGCCGGAACGCGGCGCGGACGCCCACCCGGGCTAATGAGTCTAATGTCGGTGTATGCGCCCGGGCCGGATAATCAGAACGGAAGCCATCCATAGACAAGACAACTACATACCGGTCTGCCATTTGGGGAGCTGGCGTGCAACTGGCCAACAGGAGGCATAGAACGCCGATGAAACTGCATAACTTGAATTTTGTCATAACCTTATCGTTGAATTTTGGTGCAAAAGTAGGAACAAAACCGCGAATACTTTATTAAGAAGCGATTAAAAATTGTATGAATTTAGAGCGTTCTGCTATGAAAAGCAAAGATAAAGTAGTACTTTCGCAAATTTGAACACTAAGAAGCTGTTTGGAATTTGTTCCAGCTTCTAAAAAACGGAATGACAATGAAAAATGTAGGAATGAACATAGCGAAATGCCTGCTCGTGTTGTGGGTGGGATGTGTCACCTCGTGCAAGACCGTAGAGGTGCCACAAGGTGAAACGCTGTCTGAATACCCCAAGCGGGAGTTCCGGGGAGCATGGATACAGACGGCCTTCCAGGGGGAATACAAGGAGATGACCCCGGCGGAAATGCGGCGTAGCTTTATCCGCAAGCTCAATTTCCTGAAAGATTGCGGCATCAATGCCATTATTTTCCAGGTGCGGCCGGAGGCCGATGCTTTCTACCGTTCGGAGCTGGAGCCTTGGAGCCGCTTTTATACCGGAGAGCAGGGCGTTGCCCCGGAAGGGGATTTTGACGTGATGGCTTTCCTTATTCAGGAGTGCCACAAACGGAACATGGAGTTTCATGCGTGGCTGAATCCTTACCGGATCAGTACGGCCGGCAATACGAAGTTTGCCGCCTCGCATATATACCATCGCCATCCGGAATGGTTCGTTACCTATAATAAGCAGATCCTGTTTGATCCGGGGTTACCGCAATCCCGCCAGTTCATCTGCCGGGTGGTGAAAGACATTGTAACCCGTTATGACGTGGATGCCATCCACATGGACGATTATTTTTATCCCTATCCGGCGGCCGGGGAGACTTTCCCGGACGATAAGAGCTTCCGGCGGTATGGATTGGCCAAAGGCTACAAACCTTCCCAGCGTGCCGACTGGAGGCGGGAGAATGTCAATCAGCTGATTCGCGAATTGAAGCGTACCATTCTTCTGGCCAAGCCGTGGGTGCGTTTGGGCATCAGTCCTTTTGGTATTTACCGGAATAAGAAGAGCACGCCGGACGGAACGGGAAGCAACACCAACGGCCTGCAAAATTATGATGACCTCTATGCGGATATTCTGTATTGGGTGAATCAGGGGTGGATAGATTATAATATTCCTCAGATATATTGGGAAATCGGTCATCCGGCTGCTGATTACACCACTTTGATTAAATGGTGGAGCCGACATGCCGGGAATGTCTCTTTATATATCGGGCAGGATGTGGCACGCACCATGAAGGTGGATCAACTGACCGAAAAGATGCGGTACGAACGCCATCTCCCCGCCATTCAAGGGAATTGTTTCTGGCCGGCCAACGAATTGCTTTGGAACAACCGGGGGGTAGCGGATAGTTTAAGACGGCATTACCACCGTTATCCGGCTCTGATTCCCGCCTATACGCATCAGCATGACCGGGCGCCGAAAGAGGTGAAGGGGTTGAAGGCCGAGTGGACTCCGGAGGGGTATATCCTCCGTTGGAAAGCCGAGCAGAGCAAGACGAATCCGGAGCTGGCGAACTATTTCGTGATTTATCGTTTCGCCAACAAAGAGAAGGTTGATCTGAGTAATCCGGCCCATATTGTAGCCATCACCCGTAATACACAGTATAAATTACCGTACGAAGAGGGAAAAGTCAAGTACCGCTATGTGGTAACCGCTGTAGACCGTTTCCATAACGAAAGTAAGAAAGGGAAGAGCAAGAAGGTGAAGCTATAGGGAACAGGGGAAGGTAAGGTTATAGGTTAGATGGTTAGAAGGTTAAAAAGGTTAGATGGTTAGAAGGTTATGAGTTGACGAGGAATAAACTTGTCAGCTCGTTTATCCTTCTGTTAACCTTGTAACCTTCTAACCTTGTAACCTTCTAACCATCTAACCTTGTCAACTCATTCTAATGGAAGAACGGGGCTACATATTCCGATGATTTGTTTTCGACGATTATCCGGTTCATGTTGTAGGTAATCGTAACCTGCTGGGTCTCTTCGTCCATCGTAAAATCGTCCATCCCATAATCTGAGGGGATGAAAGGGGGGATGAGTGCTTCCAGATAATCGGCCGCAGAGGGTGTGTTGGCGGCTTCCACCTCACATACGGGCATCCGGATGCCCAAATCAGCGACCCGCCGGCCCTCTCCGAAAAAGATCTCTTGCCGCATCAGATAGAGCAGGGTGAGCAGCTCGTCAATGCCGGAAGTCCCGTCAATCCAATCCTCGGTTACAGATGTGCCGGAGATGTAGGGGATAGCGATAAGATGGGGTGCCTGGCGGTCGAGAACCAGCCCCGTACGGAACGGTTCGCCTTCGGATGCGGCTACGCTATATCCGGAATTGTCGGGATAATGTTTGTAGCCTCCATTGAAACGTTCTTCAAGCTGGTCGTTGACATCCTGCTGGATTGGCCGGGATTTGACCAAAGCAAGCAATTGCTGCATATAGGACTTAGCCTGTGCCTCGTTCTGGTCTGCCAGGCAGGCTTCGGCCAGGATTAAGTAGTTCTCTTCGGCTTTAGCCAGATTGATGGGGCGCTGTTCGGTAGCTGCTGTCTGAAAATATTTCGGATCAAGAAAGTCCAGACGCGGAAGCGGCTGGAACCACGTGTCCCATACGGCCTCTTGGATCGGGTTGTTTACCCCGTTGGTCCCGTCAAACTCCACCTGCTTCACAAAGTCGGGGGAAAGCGCCAGAGAGGCCAGGGCTTCGGAGACGGCATTCTCTTTGTCGCCAAGGCGATAATAGGTGCGGGCTTTCAGCGTACGGACGAATGCTTTCTCTTCGTCCGTATCGGCATAGGCCCAGGTGCTGTCCAGTACAGCCAGGGCTGTATGCAGGTATTCGTTCCAGGTCTTGATCTCTCCTCCCTCCGTATCAGGAAGACCCCGGAAATATTCACCTCCGAGGATAAAGGAAAAAGCCTTGATGTAATAAAGGTTGAACAAGTTGTTGCGGGTAGTGGAAGCATCGGCTTCGGCGACAGTCCCGATGCCGTAGTCGGCTGCCTCGCGCAATGTGCCTATGTGCCGTTGCAGGCTGGTTACGTCTGTATCGGTATAAAGGATGCGGGGAATGTCGAACACCTGACTGCTCCGGGAGTAATTGTTGTAGTAGTTGTCGGAAAGAATTTCCATGAGTTCACAATAGTTCCCTATCGCCTCGGCAAACGAACGGTTTGCCCCATTTACCCAAGCCTGCATGGCGTTGGCTGAATTGAGGAAGGTTTCGTCACTTACGTTCGGATTGATGATGTCGTCCGGAAGCAGCAGTTCGCACGAATTCAGAGATAGGCCGATAACGGCAGCAAGTAGGATGTATTTGCCTGTTTTCATTGTTTTTCTGTTTTAGAAGTTGATGTTGATGGTGCCTATATACTGGCGTGGTGTGGAGTAGGTGGAATAGTTGATTCCTCCGGTCGCTACGGCTCCTTGAGACAAGGCTCCGGACAAGGACGCATCGGGGTCGACCGATGAGGCCGTGAATGACAACGGGTTGTAGACATTGAATCCGATGGTGATTTTTTTCGGCCATTTGTTCGGATTGACCGTATAAGCGATACCGATGTTACGTATTTTCAGGAAATCAGCCTTTTCTACAAAGAAATTGGTGAAGTCCAGCCAGGCTTGTGCCTGAGAGATTCCTTCCAGGGCCTGTTCGGGGATGCTCGCGTCTTTCAGCCCTTTCGCGAAACGGAACTGGCGGTCGAATGAATGAACATACGCCCCGGTCTGATAGTCTCCGTTCAGGAAAAAGGACAGATTCTTGTAATCGACGTTCAGCGAGAAGTTCCCGTAAAATGTGGGTAGTGTAGACCCCAGATCCTGCAATTGCTGTACCTCTTTGAGGGTGCCGTCCGGATTCAGGACAGCCTTTGACCCCCGGATAAATCCTACGGGCTTGCCTTCTTCTACAACCGTTTGTACGGTACGCGAAGAGAATCCGCCGATGGCAAACGGAACGGTTCCTCCGGCATCCAGCACTTCGTTATGATTCGTATTGAAAGAGGTGTTCAGCCTCACGTGCCAGTCGCGGGTGTCTACGATCTGAAAAGCAGCGGTGATTTCAATGCCTTTGTTTTCGATCTCTCCTACATTTTTCAGGTAATTGGCTTCCTGCCCCGAGGAGGGAAGCGAAGGCACACTGAACAAGGCGTCTTTGGTAAGCGCATAATAATAGGTGAATCCGATGTTCAGGAAACGGTCAAACAGTACCGTATTGAATCCGGCTTCATACGAGTGTTTCTTCTCCGGGCCTAAGTCCGCGTTTCCATACTGCCCGAATGAAGCTGCCTGCTGGCTTAAGAATGAATTGACCGCGATAGTCTTCTGATAGGCGAATGCCGGCGGATAGCTTCCTGCAATGCCATAGTTCGCGAAAATTTTCAAGGAACTGACCAGATTGTTCTTCTCTTTCAAGGGACGCATAAACTCTTCGTCAGACAATTGGTAAGAGAGTCCCACTTTCGGGTACATTTGCCAACCTACATTACTGCCGAATGCTGTATTGTAGTCTGTCCGTAAGCCTAAATCAAGGTAGTATTTGTCTTTGAATCCGATGTTTTCCTGAATGAATACTCCATAATTGTACAGGTAGCTCAGCCATTCATCGGCGGTCAGTATGCCGGCTCCGGTCATAATCTGTGCTCCGTCCCTCACGTTGGTCCCATTATAGACAGACTGATGGTCGTAGGTGCTGAAATATTGGAATCCGGCCGTTGTGACGGAACTTAGCAAGTCCTGGTAACGGCATTTGTACTGGCCGTTCAGGTCGATGGTGAGCCCCATGTATTTGCGGTCAAAGTTGTTGATGCTGCCGGCATCCGATGTGCCTGACGGTTTCTGCTGGGTGTGGATCAGGTATTCATTCGTTGTGATGACCTTGTTGCTGTTCAGGCGGTAATCCAGGCCGACAGTCCCTTTGAAGGTCAGATTTTCCAAGGGGGTATAGATAACCGAATGGGCAGTCTGGAACCGGCGGACAGACTCCCGGTTGTTCTGCAAAGCCTCGGCCTTATCGACAAAAGCCTTCATCTGCTCGTATTCGTAGGCATCTGCTGCGTCAATGTCCGGATTGAAGCTTACCGAGACTCCGTCCGGATCCAGATAGGTGAAATTGGCGGCAGCCGATCCTTCGGCAAACCACAGGCCGGTGTAGCCACCCTCATTACCGTTCCGGCTGCGTCCGAAATCTTCGATGGTCATACCGAAGGAATTCTGATATTCAAGAGGTTTGTTTATCTGGACACGTGATCCGAAACGCAAGTCATATTTCCGGTCTTCATTGGTGTTGTGTATCAGAGTCCCGCTGTTATTGCTCATGCTGAATCCCAGACTGAATCCGTATTTCTCGTTCCCTCCGTCCATGGCGAGCCCGTATTTTTGGTAGAAGCCTGTCTGGTGCAGTAAATCTTTGGTGCGCTTGAAATAATAGAACTGTGAGGAAGCCACGCTTGCCCCCAGTTGTGTCTCAAAAGATACATTCAGACGGCCATCGCCTCCCTTTTTGGTAAAGATCTGAATGACCCCGTTGGCCGCGTCCGAACCATAAAGTGTGGTAGCCGCACCTCCGGTTACATATTCGATATGGTCGATGTTTTCCATCGGAATGTCACCCATGGAACCACTTGCAGCCGTGTTGCCGCTCAGTGTATTATTCAACGTTGCGGCGGTATTCATATTGTCCACTCGGACACCGTCTACATAGATTACGGGAGTGGAACTGGAATAGGCCGAAGACAAACCGCGCGACCGGACCAGCGAGGTGGTTCCCGGTTGCCCGTTCGATAAGGTTATCTGTACGTTGGGAAGCGCGTTTTGCAGCATCTGGTCAATGCGTCCTTGAGGCATTCTCTTTAGTTCACCTCCATCGATAGTCGCTACATTTGAGGATAGGCGGCGTCTGGATATTTCGGCTCCCTGGCCGGTGACCACCACTTCGTCCAGATTAAAATAATCTTCGTCCAGTTCTATTGTTAGCGGTTCTGTAGCAGCGTCCAGGCTGACTTCGCGGTTTTCGTACCCCAGGTAGGAGATTCTCAATGTCCCTTGTAAATCGCTTACCGGCAAAGAAAAATTGCCGTCCAAGTCGGTAATTGTTCCTACATCCGGATTGTCTTTTAAGGTGACAGATACTCCTACTAAAGGTTCTTGCGTTTTTCTATCCACTATTTTCCCCCTGACCTCCGCGTCAGGTGCAGAAAAAGAGAGACTGGATAGGGCACAAATTAAAAATAGATATTTCATTCGGATTTTAAATTTGGATAAGAAAAAGTGTTCTTTATGCTTAAGCAATAAGAAATACTCATCACAAGATTTTTTAATTATGGCGCAAAAGTACATAATTTGTGCAATACGCAAAAAAACGTTTGGTAAGTTTGCGGTTTTTTTAGAAGCTGTTTTGAATTTATTCCAGCTTTTTATAAAGAATGTTTTCGAGGATTTT
>DWYO01000216.1 GCA_019118725.1 Candidatus Parabacteroides intestinavium
GTCTGCGGGGATTTCAACGACACGCCGGCCTCCTACGTCTACCACCGCCTGAAAGGCTCTCTGACAGACGGTTTTCAGGAATGCGGCCGGGGGTACCGCTATACCTTCCGTCAGCTCTACAGACTCTGGCGAATCGACTACATCCTCCACGCGAAGGACTTTACGGGAACAGCCAGCGTCTCCCCCGATTGGCCCTATAGTGACCATAACCCAGTGATATGGACCGGAAAGGTTAAGCATTCGCCTTGATTTTTTTGCTTTGGCATCAAGAGAAAGAACAAAAGTAATCCGAGATTTCTTGATTTTTTGTTCTTTTTGTATCAAGACAAAAGAATAAAAACTTTATCTTTGTGAATAAAATGAACTAAAAAGATGCGATTAACAAAACATGAAATAGAGCAAATTATTCGGGTAGCCAAAGAAATCTATGGCGAAAGTGTACGCGTATATTTGTTCGGTTCCCGTACAGACGATACCAAACGAGGAGGCGATATTGATCTCTTGGTGCGTACATCGTCGGAGAAGAAAGGCGTGTTAGCCCGCATCCGCATGATAGCCCGCTTAAAATATGTGTTAGGCGACCAGAAGATTGACGTAATAGGCGATCACGAAGATTCATGGATTGTTAATGAAGCATTAGCCACAGGGATACGATTGGCATGACAACGAAACATCAAGAAATAGCAGAGCGATTAAGTCGCGAATTTGAAATAGGCGACAGGCATATACAGCGTATAGAAGAGGCATTGAATCGTTTGTCTTCAGTGTTGCCCCTTTCGTTAGAAACGTATATGGATTTGGACGAAGAACAGGTTCGTTGTATAGACCAATTCATTTTCCGCTTTTCCAAACTTCAAGATGCGATGGGAGCCAAACTATTTCGCTATATTTTGGAATATTTGGATGAAGATATTTCTTCTGTCCCTATGCGGGATATCTTAAATCGTTTGGAGCGTTATCAGTTGATTAATAGTGCAGAAGAATGGGTATATATGCGTGAACTGCGAAATGAAATAGCCCACGATTATCCATTGTTCGAAAATGATATTGTAAATATATTAAACGAATTGATTTCCAAAATATCTGTATTGAGAGATATTTATGGGCGGCTGAAAAAAGTATATTTGAATAGCTGAGTAAGCAGTCAAAAAGTGGCTATTAATTGAAAAGCATACCTTCGCTGCGAACTAAAATTAAAACAATATGTATAGCAGTGAAGATCTTGAAAGGCTTTTCATTCATCAGCATATCCTATTCAGTTTAAGATCGTAAAAAAACAGGACGGCAAAGCCGTCCAACCTTGCATAACCGTCTGGTGAGCGATAGCGAACCTGCGGGGCAAGGACAATACACCATTTCGGCCTCGAAGAGGTCGAATGACCAAGACCGATACTGAAAATCTCTTTTATATAAATCCAGATGAAAATCTTAGTGACAGGCGGGGCCGGATTTATCGGTTCTAATTTGGTAAAAGCCCTTTATAAAAAATATAAGGAAGGACTTCAAGTGGTCGTTATCGACAATATGAATGATTACTATGATGTCCGCCTGAAAGAAGCACGGGTAAAGGAATTGTCCGGATTGCCTGATTTTACCTTTGTCGAAGGGAATATTGCCGATAAAGAGCTGGTAAATCAGTTATTCAACCGGTATCAGCCGCAGCTTGTGGTGAATCTGGCAGCTCAGGCGGGAGTGCGTTACAGTATTACCAATCCAGATGCCTATATTGAATCCAATCTGATAGGTTTTTATACCATTTTAGAGGCTTGCCGACACTCGTATGAACAATATAAAGGAGGCGTCCAGCATCTGGTATATGCTTCTTCCAGCTCGGTCTATGGTTCCAACAAGAAAGTTCCCTATAGTACCGATGATAAGGTAGATAATCCGGTGTCGTTGTATGCGGCTACCAAGAAAAGCAACGAGCTGATGGCGCATGCGTATAGTAAGTTGTATAATATCCCTTCCACCGGACTGCGTTTCTTTACGGTGTACGGACCGGCCGGTCGTCCGGATATGGCGTATTTCAGTTTCACTGACAAACTGGTAAAAGGAGAAAAGATCCGGATTTTCAATTACGGAAATTGCAAGCGTGATTTCACTTACGTGGATGATATTGTGGAGGGCGTTATCCGGGTGATGGAAAAGGCACCGGCCCGTCAAATTGGCGAGGATGGCTTACCTGTTCCTCCGTATGCCGTGTATAACATTGGGAATAATCAACCGGAAAATCTGCTCGACTTTGTGGATATCCTGCAGCAGGAATTAATCCGGGCAGGGGTACTGCCAGCTGATTATGATTTTGAAGCCCACAAGGAACTGGTACCGATGCAACCGGGGGATGTGCCGGTAACTTATGCCGATACAAGCGCTTTGGAGCGGGATTTTGGATTTAAACCCCGTACCTCTTTACGGACCGGATTACGGGCTTTTGCCGAATGGTATGCCGGATTTTACAAACAGAATAAATAAAAAATCAGATAAAATGAAAATAGCAGTAGCGGGTACCGGCTATGTGGGTCTGAGTATTGCTACCTTATTAGCCCAGCACAATCAGGTGGTGGCGATCGATATTATCCCGGAAAAGGTGGACAGGGTCAATCGCCGTCAGTCTCCGATTCAGGATGACTATATCGAAAGGTATTTTGCGGAAAAGGAGTTGGATCTGAGAGCTACGTTGGATGCGGAAGAGGCTTATCAAGGAGCGGATTTCGTGGTGATCGCGGCTCCGACCAATTACGATCCGCAAAAGAACTTCTTCGATACATCGGCTGTCGAATCGGTGATCGATCTGGTACTGAAGATTAATCCCGATGCAGTGATGGTCATAAAAAGTACCATTCCGGTAGGTTATTGCCGGAGCTTGTATGTGAAATACCAGACTCGCTTCGCAATCGATCCGTCGTTGCAGGGCAAACATTTCAACCTGCTTTTCTCACCGGAATTCTTACGGGAAAGCAAGGCGTTGTATGACAATCTCTATCCCAGCCGGATTATCGTAGGCATACCGAAGCCGTTGGCTAAATTCGACGAAGAAAACAAAGCGATTCAGGCTATTGCCGATCTTCCCCGTTTGGAACAGGCAGCTCACACCTTTGCCGGTTTATTGCAGCAGGGAGCCGTCAAGGAGAATATACCCACCTTGTTTATGGGGGTAAAGGAGGCGGAAGCCGTGAAATTGTTTGCCAATACCTACTTGGCACTTCGGGTCAGCTATTTCAATGAACTGGATACATACGCTGAAGTAAAAGGGCTGGATGCGGCTGCCATTATTGAGGGGATAGGTTTGGATCCCCGTATCGGGAATCATTACAACAATCCGAGTTTCGGTTATGGTGGGTATTGCCTGCCCAAAGACACCAAGCAGCTGTTGGCCAATTATCAGGACGTACCTCAGAACATGATGACAGCCATTGTGGAAAGTAACCGGACCCGAAAGGATTTTATTGCCGATCGGGTATTGGAACTGGCAGGCTATTATGAAGCCAACAGCAGTTGGGACATGGCGAAGGAAAAGGAAGTGACGATAGGTGTCTATCGTCTGACGATGAAAAGCAATTCCGATAACTTCCGTCAAAGTTCGATTCAGGGAGTCATGAAGCGGATCAAGGCGAAAGGCGCTGAGGTCATTGTGTATGAACCTACTTTGCAAGATGGTACTACTTTCTTTGGAAGTCGGGTGGTCAATGACTTGGATACATTTAAGCAAATGTCTCAGGCGATCGTAGCCAATCGTTATGATGTTTGTCTGGATGATGTAAAAGACAAGGTTTATACACGGGATATTTTTAGGAGAGATTAATAACAATTAGATAATATATGTCCGTATTTGAAGACAAAACCCTCCTGATTACGGGAGGTACCGGTTCGTTCGGTAATGCCGTCTTGCGGCGTTTCCTCGATTCCGATATTAAGGAGATTCGGATTTTTAGTCGGGACGAGAAGAAACAGGATGATATGCGTCATGCGCTTCAGAACCCGAAGGTGAAGTTTTATATCGGGAATGTACGAAACAAGACCTCGGTGGATGTGGCGATGCGGGGTGTGGATTATGTGTTTTCTGCTGCGGCGTTGAAGCAAGTGCCGAGTTGTGAGTTCTTTCCCATGGAAGCCACGCGCACGAATGTGTTAGGTACGGAGAATGTGTTGCTTTCGGCCATCGAACATGGAGTGAAGAATGTAGTAGTGCTTTCGACGGATAAGGCGGCTTACCCGATCAATGCAATGGGCATCTCGAAAGCGTTGATGGAGAAGGTGGCCATTGCCAAGGGACGCGAACTGGGCGAAGGGGCACAGACTACCATCTGTTGTACGCGCTATGGAAACGTAATGGCCAGCCGGGGTTCGGTGATTCCGCTTTGGGTAGAACAGATGATGGAGGGCAAGCCTATTACCATCACCGATCCGAACATGACACGCTTCATGATGACGTTAGACGATGCGGTCGATTTGGTGGTTTATGCATTCACGCATGGTCACAATGGTGACCTGTTTGTACAAAAAGCTCCTGCAGCCACCTTGGAAACCTTAGCGACCGCCTTGAAAGAGATTTATACGAAAGTGGATCCGAAGTATGGCGAAACAGAGGTGAAAGTGATTGGTACCCGTCATGGGGAGAAATTGTATGAGACATTGGTCACCCGCGAAGAGATGGTACGGGCTATTGATATGGGTAACTACTACCGTATTCCGTGCGATACACGTGACCTGAACTACGACAAGTTCTTTACCGAAGGCAGTGAGGATGTGTCTCGCATCGAAGACTATCACAGCCACAATACCCGTCGGCTGGATGTGGAAGGAATGAAAGAGCAACTGATGCGTCTTCGTTTTATTCAAGCTGATTTAGGATTGATAGAACGGGAGAAGTCACGGGAAATTCGTTCCGAATAAAACCTCTACAACAAAATAGCTGCTTTATTTAATCTGATTTTTAAGTATGAATATATTGGTAACCGGCTCCAAAGGGTTCGTCGGCAGGAATTTGGTGTCTCAACTCCACAATATTCAATTCGGGAAAGCGCGGAACTATCTTCTGTCCGGAGAAAATATTAAAGTCTTCGAATATGACGTGGATAGCGATCCGGATGAATTAGAAATCTATTGTAAGAATGCTGATTTCGTATTCAATCTGGCCGGGGTCAACCGCCCGAAAGATCCTGCGGAATTTATGAAAGGGAATTTCGGGTTTACTTCTACTTTGTTGGATGCATTGAGGAAATATAATAATACGTGTCCGGTCATGATTTCCTCTTCCATCCAGGCCGAATTGGACAATCCGTATGGGGAATCGAAGTGGGCGGGTGAGAATCTGTTGTTTGCATACAGTCAAGAGACCGGAGCTAAAGTGCTGGTGTATCGATTCCCGAATCTGTTCGGCAAATGGTGTCGCCCGAATTACAACAGCGCGGTGGCTACCTTCTGCAACAATATCGCGAACGACCTGCCTATCCAAGTAAACGATCCATCGGTAGTAATGCGCCTCGTTTATATCGATGATGTGGTAGACGAACTGATCGCCGCACTGTCTGGCGGAGAACATCGGGAGGGTAAATTCTGTGTTGTGCCGACTGTACACACCATTACGTTAGGCGGAATTGTGGATCTGCTTTATGCGTTTAAGCGGATGCCGCAGACTTTGGAAGTACCGGACTTGGGAGATGCGTTTACGAAGAAACTCTATTCTACTTATTTATCTTGTTTACCGAAAGAGAAAGTAAGCTATC
>DWYO01000217.1 GCA_019118725.1 Candidatus Parabacteroides intestinavium
GTCACGACTGTCGAAATAAAGCTGCCGCTGAACAGGAAGGTAATCCGTAAAACCATGATTTTGGAAAGGCACAAACGCATCGCACCTTTATTTAAGGATGATTTCTGGGTGACGCATTGACGAAGTCAGGATAGTGTTCTTTGTATTTAACCCAAATCGGTCATTAGACCGCTCAACTGTTCTTTTTTTTCTGAAAGAAAGCTCTTCGGGCATTTTGCTCCCTTCTGCCAGCATCTTACTTCCCGGCTTGCCTTGACGTAGCCCGCTACGCCTTCTGCAAGCCGAAAAGCAATCCGCAAGACATAAGGGGGCAATCTACCCAAAGTCTAATGACCGATTTGGGTTTAAATCTATGCACTTTACTTAAAGATTATGTAAATAGCACGCTGGCGGGTGCTCTTATTAAGATAAAAAAGACCTATCAATCTCGATTGATAGGTCTTTACTTCATTACTGTTCTTTATCCAGTCATTACAGCGGAAGCGGGGGGATTCGAACCCCCGGTACGGAAACCCGTACGTCAGTTTAGCAAACTGGTGGTTTCAGCCACTCACCCACACTTCCTAAGAATTGCTATTATTGGAATTGCGTTGCAAAGGTATATTTTATTTTTCAATAAACAAGGCTTAAAGCTCTTATTTTTTCAGAAAAAGATATTATTTTTGCGACTGATTCTGAAAATCAATCATTTATTATTCTATGAATAAACGCATATTCTTTCAACATTGGGCCTGGTTGTGTAGTGTCGCACTGTTTTTAATTCTGTTTTCTTGTGGGTTATGGTGCTATCGCATAATCTGGGCTCCTAATTTTTTTGCAACTAAACCGGTATATATTTACATAGACGAAGATAAAGATTGGGGAAAGTTATGTGCTCAATTGGTTGATTCGGCCGATTGTATGCACATCCATAGTTTCCGGTTATTGTCTGATTGGATGAACTATTCCGGTCATTTGCGGACCGGGCGTTATCGCATTACTCCCGGGATGAATAATTTGGAGGTTGTCCGTCTATTGCGGAGCGGGCATCAGGAGGCTGTCCGTCTGACTTTCCAGTCTTCGCGGACTTTAGACGAGCTTGCCGAACGTGTTTCCTCCCAATTGATGCTTAGCGGAAATGACTTGTTACAAATGACAAATGACTCGGTTTGGTGTCATTCCATGGGATTCACCCGGCAGACGATTGCCGCTTTGTTTATTCCCAATACCTACGAGGTCTATTGGAACATATCACCGAAAGGATTTATGGCGCGTATGCAAAAAGAATACAATGCCTTTTGGAATGAGGAGAGAAAGGAGAAAGCTCGGCAGATAGACCTGACTCCCATAGAAGTCAGCACGCTGGCTTCTATTGTTGAAGAGGAATCGGCTATGACGGACGAATATCCTATTATTGCCGGACTATATTTGAACCGGCTGAAAGCGGGCATTCCGTTACAAGCTGACCCTACGGTCAAATTTGCCGTTGGCGATTTTTCCTTGCGGCGTATCTTGAATAAGCATTTGGAGATAGATTCACCTTATAATACGTATAAATATGCAGGCTTGCCTCCAGGCCCTATCCGAATCCCATCCATTCAGAGTCTGAATGCCGTATTAAACTATCAGAAACACCGCTATTTATATATGTGTGCTAAAGAGGATTTCTCGGGAAGACATAACTTTGCTGTGTCTTTAGCAGAACACAACCGGAATGCAAACCGTTATCGTGCGGCTTTGGACCGGAGAAAGATTTATTAAGAGAAGAGAACAGGTTGACCCGGCTACAGGTATATAAGAAGTGTCCCCTTGTTAACTGTAGTCAGGTCAACCCTTCGGCTAATTTTTATAAGCTACCACCCGGTATTTACCGGAAGAGAGCCGGATAGAACCGGTATCGGAGACCGGTTCATCATTAATCGTAGCCTGTTTGGCGGGGAAAGGAAGAATTACGGAGGCTTCACATCCTATCGGAATAATGACCTCCAGAATAAACGTCTGTTCATTTTCTTTTTCCCAGTTCACTTGCACCTTTCCATAAGGAGTGTCTTTCGAAGCCTTGACCCAAGATAGCTCTTTTATCCATTGAGGACGGATAAACAGATGGCGATACCCGGGAGTGGCTTCATCCGGAACAATGCCGGCTAATGCCTGATAGAACCAAGATCCTATGCCGTTGTAGCAATTATGAATATGGCTTCGTGCTCCATTCCAATGCTCCCAGGTTGTCGTTGCCCCTTGATCAAGCATGTATATGTATCCCGGATAATCCCGTTTTTTCAACATCTGGTACATATATTCGGCTTGTTGGTTCCGAACGCACCATTCTGTAATGACAGGGATACCTACCAGCCCGGTTGATAGATGTCCGGCAAAGCGATTGGCCGTGATTTCGTACAACTTGTTTTCAACCTGAGGAATCATTTCTTTCGGTGTTGCGCCGACCAACATCGGATAAACCAAATCTATTTGTGTGCCCGAACCGTAACTTTGGGTTTTTGCATCATAAAACACCTGATGAATCCGAGCCTTTAATTGTTCCGCTTTTTGCGTATAGTCCGTTTGGTCATTAGCCTTACCCAAATATTTTGCTATTTTAGCCATTGTCTGATAACAAACTACCATGAAACAATTGTTTACCAGATCAACCGAACGCGGGTCGGTTTGGTCTATACCTTCCGGAGTAGCCCAATCCCCTAAATACCAATTGCGATAGTCGGTGTCCGGCCAGGCTTTCAACAGACCCTCTACGGTGTGTGCTTGGACATATCCCAACCAGTGTTGCATGAATGGATAATACCGTTCCAGCAATCGCGCATCTCCATAATTCACATAGGTCTGCCAAGAGCCGGTAATCGGGAAACCACACCAGAACGGTCCGCCTCCGGCCGCATACGGATTGGGAGCGGTATGCGGCATACTGCCATCCTCGCGCATACAATCAGCCCATGCTTGCATCCAGTTCATGTAAAGAGGGGAAAGATTGAACATAGTTTGTACCGTAAGGGTTGAGGCATTCCCGTCACCACCATATCCCAAACGCTCTATTTGCGGGCAATCTACCATATCTCCGCCCAATGTCAGGCAACGCAGGGTATATTGAACCATGTCATGTATCGCGTTCAAATCATCATCTGAACATGCAAAGGAAGAGCTGCCCGAGTAGTCCGTATGGATCAGATAAGCTGTAATATCCTCCAATTTCGGAGCTTGGCGCAAATTGGATAATTTCAGGTAGCGGTAAGCCTTGTAATTGAACTTGTTGGTAAAGACCTCGTTCCCTTTTCCGGAGGCAATATAATAATCTTCATACAATCCATCCCGGAACTGTTGGTTTTCGTCTAAGAAATCACAATAGCTGATGCGGATTTGTTGTCCTTTTTTCAAAGCCGGAAATTGGATGCGTGTCCAACCCGTCAGATTCGTTCCCATATCATAAATCCAAGCGGTATCTCCGGACGCTTTTACCGATATAGGCTGGAATGTTTTCTGAAAACGATTCAATTCCGTCATCTGTGGAGTTACTTTATGTTCCGGTATTTCCGCGACTCGAACCGGTTCCCAGTCTGCCGCATTCAGGGAAGCCGCATCCAAAGCAATTTCCTTCTCCGCATGAATAATTTCTCCGCCGAACTGATGAGGTCTCCAGGTCCCGAACGATACATAGCCACTCTCGCGCGCTGACCAAGAACTATCTGTAATCAAAGATGTTATCCATTCATTTCCTTTTTGTGTCTCCAACTGGGCTCTGACAAATGGTCCTCCCGGAACGACACCCGGAAGGTTGTCCTGATACCAGCCTTTGCCTAACCAAATCACCAGTTCATTGTTCCCCTCTTGTAAAGCTTCCGTAAGATCGTATGTCACCACCAACGAACGCTTATTGAATTGCGAAACGGCTGGAACCAGTACGGCATCTCCTACCGGGAAGCCATTCAGATAAATCTCATGGTATCCTAACGAATTGACGTGTAAAAAGGCTTTTCCTTTTGTTGGAGTCCACGTGAATGTTTTTCGGAGCAAAGGCGATTCGTCCTTGTTGTCCGGTAAACCTATATAACGGGCTTTCCAATCTTGGGAAGACAACAAACCGACACCAAAATAGGCAGGTGCGCTCCAATCGGTTGCATTTCCCGACTTGTCCCATACTCGCACTTTCCAATAGGCGAAACTCTTTGATTTCAGGGCTTCCCCATCGTATGGAATCCAAATAGATTCTGATGAAGAGACTTTCCCGGAGTTCCATAGGTCAGCCTCGTTTTCATTCAGGCGTGATTCGTCTGATGCAACGAGTACCTGATACGCCATTTGCTTTTCGCCTTGCTTATCCGAATATAATTGCCAACTGAAATGGGGAGAAGTGTTGTCTATGGCCAACGGATTTTCTAACGCCTCGCATCGCAGGTCTCCTATTTCTAAGGTGGAAACCGGAGAGCAAGCGAACAATGCCCACATCATCAATAGGCTTAATCCCTGTTTTAGCTTGAATGATTTCATGTCCTATAAATTTAAAGTTATTTCTTTGAGAGTTTCAAAGCATGAAACTTTTGTTTCATAAGGACGAAACTGGAGTTTCATGCCTTGAAACTGCTAAAATAATCCTATTCTATTTCAAAACTATAAGATCCTGCCGGCAAATGCTTCGGCTCTTTATCTCCATCTAGGAACAAGGTAGCCGTTGTGTTGGCTGGTATAGTTACCCGATAGAGCACTTTCCCGTCTTTCCTTGTCCAATTCGACTCAATCTTTCCATAAGGAGACAGATAAGAAGCCTTGACATATTCCAGATCTTTTACAAAATGGGGTTTCAGTAAGATATGCTTGAATCCCGGATGCTCCGGATCGGGATTGATCCCTGCCAGGGCTTTATAGAACCAAGCTCCGAGTTCTCCATACATGATATGATTTTGCGAATAGCCCCAAGCCAGTCCGTTATAATCCCAATTTTCGTACAAAGTAGTTGCACCTTGTCTTAACCAATTACCCCACGATGGATAATCCTGTTGGGTCACCATGCGGAATGCCTGCTCTACATTTCCACTTTCCGTCAAAGCATTCAGTACCGTTTTGCATCCCATGATGCCAAAATCCAAGTGATCTTTATCGGCACGGACACGTTCGGATAGGCGCATTGCCACTTTTTCTTTCATATCTTCTGGGACGATACCCCAATAAAGCGGCATACTTTGCTCGGTCTGATATCCGTTCGCATAAATACCGGTTTCCCGGTTCAGGAATTTGGCATTGATAGCCTGTTTGATTTTCTCAGCTTCCTTTTTGTAATAGAGAAAATCCTCTTCATGTCCCAATAATTTTGCGGTGCGCGATAGGATATCTGCATTTTTATAATAATAAATAGACACGGTCAGATCCTTATCGGAAACAGATTTATGAGGTACCCAATCGCCCAATCCCGCGTCATGTGCGATGCCATCCGGGAATTTCGCCAACCAATAGTCTGTCTGCTTTTTCATTGCCTCATAATTGTCTTCCAGACAGGTGATATCTCCATAAAACTCATATATAGCCCAGGGGATAATGGTTATAGAGCAAGTCCAGTCCAAAATATCACCACCCCATCCTCCGGAAGGGATGATACATCGCAAACGTCCTCCGTCATACATATTATCCCGATGATCATCCATCCATTTTTCATACAATGTGATAGCATCAAAATTATAAAGAGCCGTCTCAATGGCCAAATGCGCGTCACCCGTCCAGCCATTCTTTTCCCGATGGGGGCAATCGGTCGGATAGCCTACCAAGTTGGAAAGATAAGAGTAATTGGTAGCACGCCACAATCGGTTTACCAACGAATCGGAACATTCAAAGCTCCCGATAGGAGGCACATCTGTATGTATAAAGTAAGAGGTGAGGTTCTTTTCTGTCAGTTCCAAAGGCTTGTCCGAAGAGACCTCTACATATTGGAATCCTTTATAATTAAAACGCGGAGCGAATGTGTTCTTTTTACCGTCCAAGATAAGCACATCCGTCTGGAACAATTCATCTTCCGGGTGCTTCCCGTACTTCAACGGTTCATTTACATTCTGATAAAATTGCGTGTTGTTATCATCAAAAATGCGTTTGTGGCGCGAATCCAATTGCTCTCCATGGTGTAATTTCACTTTTGTCCCGGCTGGCCCTTGCGCAGAGAAAGCGGTAATACCCGACCAGTTCTGTCCGAAATCATACAAATAGAGAGTGTCACTCAGCTTTTTTACATCAACAGGTTCACGCGAATCGGTTATCCGGATGGGGTGCATGGTTTGAGAGGAGATGACAACATCCGGCCATTCCACTTCCGAGGCGTTCCGCCAGGTCGAGTCATCCAAGGTGGCTTTGTCCCAATCGGGAATCTCCTGCCGGAAATCATAATTTTCCGCTACATAGATAGCATTAAAGCTAATCGGACCGGCCTTGACTTTAAAATTCTTATCTGAAGCAATCACCTCTTCAGAACCATCGGTATAACGTATTCTCAGATTCAGGCAAAACGAAGGGCGAGCACGCCATGGGGCATTGTGGAAATTCCATTCTGCTACAGGTTGGTGATTATACCAACCATTTCCTAGGATTACTCCTACCGCGTTTTCACCCGATTGTAAGAGATGAGTTACATCATACGTGGCATACAACAAACGTTTGCTATAATCCGTAAAGGCCGGGTCCAGAAAATGATCGCCTACTTTCTTCCCATTAATGGAAAGTTCATATAAACCGGCGGCTACGATATAAGCCCGAGCCGATTCAATCTCTTTATCTACGGATAAATGCTTCCGGAAATAGGGTGTCTCCCGGGACTCCACATCTTTCCCGTCCGAAATAAAAGTCCCTTGCCAGTCCTCTCGTTTCAACAAGCCGGTCTCGAAAGAAGAAATCACCGGTTCCGACTTTTGCTTATCCTTGTCCCAAACCGTTATACTCCAATAATAACGAGTGCAAGGCTCCAGCCTCTTCCCATTATAGGTGGCCATCATCTGCTCGCCCGATTTCTTCTCTTGCCAAATGATCTTTTTGCCTTTCGACAAAGCCAGCGAATCTTTTCCAACCGCTATCCGATAAGCCGTCTGTTTAGCCCCATTTCTCCCATCCGCTAATTGCCAAGAAAAACGAGGCGATTCCCGATCAATTCCTAACGGGCTTACCAGATGTTCGCACCGAAGGGAAGTAGGGGAACAAGAGGATTCTGTTTGGGCAGCTACATTGTCCCATGCCCATGCGGTACCCAAAGCCATCCATGCCCATACTACTATATGATTCTTCTTTCTCATAAGTCTGCATTATGAAAATTCTAACTTAATATACTACATCGAAATCCTGCATCAGACCATAATCCTGCATTTGGTATTCTTTTCCTGGAATTTGTTCCTTGATATTTTTCCAATGCCATGGGCCAGCCAATCCGGGAGCCGGATTATTATAATGCGGGCCTAACAGGTTTTTATGACTACCTATTACTCGAACCTCTATTTGGTTTTTGCCTTGTTTTACATGAGATGTTATATCCAAACGATAGGGATTGGATGCGATGATACCGGCTTTTTCTCCATTCACATATACTTCGGCAACGGTCCCTTTCCAAGCATTTAATTGTACTGCATAGGGTTTGGAGGTATCTTCTATCGTATAATCTTTTGTATAAGACATATCCCAAGAATAGAAAGGCTGTTTCTGTGCTTTCCAACTTCCTAAAGTCAATTTTTCTACCGGTGCGCTGATGCTCCAACCAGCCTTTTCTGGAATAACCGAGAAATCACCGATGATATACACAGGCTCGATTTCTGCAAAGATACTCATAGGAGCAACGCTCATTTCTACCGCATTAGCTCCTTGTCTGATTTTATCACCAATCGGATAGACACCAAATGAACGATCTAACCACCATTCGCCGGGAGTCGGCTGAACTTTTTCTCCGTTGATTTTTACGGTAAACAATTCCGGACGTTCTGATACCAGCTTCATGTCGGAATAATCAAATTTATCGTTTATCGTAAAATGGTAAGTTGTTGTAAATCCTCCATTTGTAAATGTATCTCTATCTAAAATATTCCGTTTATATTGAACGGAGGTATTCCAAGGATTGCCATTGACAAAACCATATTCTTTGAATGCCATGTCAGCTGCTTCGGCAAAATACACATTTTTCTTGCTTTTACCATTCACATATACATCACAAAAGTCGATATTCAATGCGTTTTCTTTCAAACGATTAACTTGTACAACACTATTGGCCTTCAGTTTCGTGTCTCCGGCTAAAGGAGGCCTTTGGGGATAACCTTTCAGGGTGTTTTCTGAGCAAAACAGTAATAGACTTTCTGCTGGTTCCAAACGGAATTTGATGAGGATAAAATCCTTATCAGCCACAAACGGATAGGCATAAATCTGCCCGTTCATCGCTTCTAGACTTGCTACGGATTTTTTGGTAGATACGATGGTCCCATTAACGGATTCATCCATAGAGGAGTTTACCAGGAAGAGTAATTCTCCATCAGCAAATTGACGGCGTTGGTGATACAAATTGCCCCCATTAAATGTAAATAAGCAGTCTTTATTCATGAAGTACTTCTGCATGACCTCTTTGCTTAATTGGGGGGCAGATATAACTGATGGAGATTTTAATAAGGCGGCCAGCTCTTCATTCTCTGCACCATCAATTCGGTTGGGTGAAGAGAAGCAAATCAGTTTTCCTCCTTGTTTTACGAATTTCTGCAGTAAATCAAAGGTGGGTTTATTCAAGGTTTCCATCATTGGAGGTAGTACAACTACAGAATAAGCGGCTTTTCCGATTATAAATTCTCCATTTGTTACTTGCCCGTGATCTTTGATGATATTTTCAGATCCCAGATCATATTCCACTTGATTCTTCTCTAAGGTCGTAACGAATGTCTGGAATGCCTGACCGATTTCCATCAATTTCGGACTGCTTTTAGTATGAGAGTAATAGCTCCATAAAGTAGAATTAGGTTCCAATACCAAAATATCATTGTCCTGAATACCTTTACTCATAACCAGTGAGAGACGGGCGTAATAATCGTTCAGTACTTTATAATCAGACCACCAAGGCGAGTGGTAGGTGAATACAGGAGGGTAGTCATATTTGCGGGCTCCAGTCAGCGTAGCGTGTGCTAAGTGCTGATTCATAAAATTGACACCTAATACATATTCCCAATCTCCTAAGCGTTTGAAATCTTTGAAGGTCTCATCCCAGCCTCCTCCTCCGTAAGTTTCGCTGAGAGTCCGGGTATATCCCATTTGATTGGCTACACTTCTCAATTCTTTTACCGCACGGATGTTGCCGAATTGAGCAACCGGACTCTTTTCGTCAAATTGGTTGAATAACATATCTATAGCAGGCATTTGATGCCAAGCATACATGGCCATATTATCTGGTCCGTCATTCATGTAAGGCCAGCCATGTTCCCAATAATGGCCAGTCCATTTTAGATTGTTTTGCTCGCAGTAGAGATGGAAAGGCTTCGACCAACGGTCGATGAAGAGTTGCAACAACGTTTCCATGTAGTTGTGGCGCACTTCTTTCCAATTGCCGACCTCTTCTTCCAGCAAAGGCAAAAGTGGTTTCAAATCATAGCCCCATTTTTCTTGGAAGGTAGAGAACAAATCCGGTGTCCAGCGTAATCCTCCTGATGTTTGTATATTGGGCTCATCCGAGAAGATGCCCGGTACGGTTTTCCCAAATTCTTCTTTAGCAATCTTTTCATAGCCATTCATGGTTAATTCAATAAACTTTTCTGTTACTCCTTTGACCATGACATCGACATATGAATATCCTCCGTACCAGTCCGAGCGGCCATAGTATGTTTTTTTATACAGATAATAGTCTCCTTTTATATTCGTAAATGATTCCAATGAGGCTGATATATCTTCCCATTTATCTCCCTCTTTCTTTAGAATAATATAGTAATTGTCCAAATCTTCAGGCAGTATTTCAGCTTTTGTCAAAGCTAATCCTTGTCCTTGATTGTAGGATTCAGGCATTTCAGCCGGAACATGCCCTCCGGCAAATCCACTGGGGTAGGAGTTTTCGTCATAAATCCAGACATACATGCCATTCTCTTTACCATAATCAATAGCATGCTTGTACAATGAATACCATTCATCCGACATATATTCCGTAATCAATCCCGGTCGGGGATGTACGAAAAGCCCTCCGAATCCCGCATCTTTCAACTCTTTGATGGTTCGCTCCACCTCAGATTCAGTCATTTTGTTATTCCAGACCGATAAAGGCGCCGTCCTGTATTCAGCCGAAGGATCCGCAAATTCCGTTTCTAGTGTTTTTAGATTGTCTGTAGTAGTTATCTCCCCGTTACAATTGATTAGGCTTAACAAAAGACAACCGCCTGCGATCGTTTCTGATGCACATTTTATCCAATTTGGTGCTTTCATACTATTAAATTGTTTCTACATTGTTTTTCACAAAACTATAAAATTCCACCGATGATGGAATAATAAAAATGACAAATTAGATTATAAAAATGATATTTTAATACTCCTCTCTGTATTTGCTTTCTTCTTTATCTGCCAATATGCTTAAATAACTTTTGTAGCGTGATTCGTTGATGTAATGTTCTTTGACCGCTTTCAATACAGCGCATCCGGGTTCGTGACGGTGAGTGCAATTCCCGAAACGGCAATTAGCGGATGTTTTGAATATTTCTGGGAAATAGTGGGAGATTTCAGCCTCTTCCATATCGATCGTTCCGAATCCTTTGATTCCCGGTGTGTCTATCAGGTATCCTCCTTCCAGTAATGGGACCATTTCAGAGAAGGTGGTTGTGTGCATGCCTTTTTTATGGTACTCGGAAATGCTGCCGGTACGCAGGTTGACATTAGGGACCAATCGGTTTATGATGGTTGATTTGCCTACTCCGGAGTGTCCGGATAATACTGTGATTTTCCCTTTTAATTCCGCTTTCAATGCATCCAATCCGTTTTCTTGGATGGCGCACATCGTAGAACAAGGATAGCCAATCATGGTGTATAGGCGTATCAATCCCTGCATGTATTCCCATTCTTCTTTGGTGTAACGATCTGTCTTATTGAAGACCAGTTTTACCGGAATCCGATAGGCCTCAGCTGTTGCCAGAAAACGGTCGATGAAGATAGTTGTTGTAATGGGATAATTGACCGTAACTATGAGCATTGCCTGATCTACATTAGCGGCAATGATATGTGCCTGCTTTGAAAGATTGGAAGCCCGGCGGATGATGTAGTTCTTTCGCTCTTCGATTTGTGTAATAAAAGCCGTTCCTTCTTGATTTTCCTCGATCACTACATGGTCACCCACGGCTATGGGGTTGGTTGTCCGGATCCCTTTCAAACGGAAATTCCCTTTAATTTTACTTTCTATGTATCGTCCGTCTTCTGTATACACCGTGTACCAGCTTCCGGTGTTTTTTATTACCAAACCGTTCATAGAATGAAGAATTTAGAATGAAGGATTAAGAATGAAGAATTTAGAATAGCAGAGTTGCTGTATTCTTTATTTCTCATTCTTAATCCTTCATGTATTTATACTGTCATAATCTCTTTTTCTTTAGCGGCGTATAGCTCATCTATTTTCTTGATATACTTGTCGTGAACTTTCTGAACATCTGCTTCGGCATCTTTTTCCACATCTTCCGGAACGCCATCGGTTTTAATGCTCTTCTTTAAAGCATCGATGGCATCGCGTCGGGCATTACGGAT
>DWYO01000218.1 GCA_019118725.1 Candidatus Parabacteroides intestinavium
ATCATGCGAAGAATATGCTAAAGGAGATATAGATAAACCTTTGATTCAATGCGAGTATGCTCATGCGATGGGTAACTCGCAAGGCGGATTCAAAGAGTATTGGGATTTAGTACGCAAATATCCGAAGTACCAGGGCGGATTTATTTGGGACTTTGTAGATCAAGCTGCGCGTTGGTACACGAAAGACGGAAAAGAATTTTATGCGTATGGAGGTGATTACAATCCGTATGATGCATCCGATAATAATTTTAATAACAATGGCTTGATTGGTCCGGATCGTATTCCGAATCCTCATGCCTACGAGGTGGGGTATATTTACCAGAATATTTGGGTAAATCCGGTGGATTTACAGAAAGGTGAGATTTCTATATATAACGAGAACTTTTTCAGAGATTTAAGTGGTTATTATGCAGAATGGAATCTGCTTGTAGAGGGTGAACCTGTACAATCGGGTATCATTACGGATCTGAATGTGGCTCCTCAGAAAACGGCCAGTCAGAAGTTAGGTTATTCTTTAGAGGGAATTTGTCCGGACAAGGAGATATTGCTCAATATTTCTTTCAAATTGAAAGATAGTGAGACGTTGCTTCCGGCCGGATATCCGGTAGCAAAACAGCAATTGGTCGTACGTGGCTATAAAGCTCCAGAGAAGCTGTTGGTTGAGCCGGTGATTGCTCATGATGAGACTCCTGATCCGGTGGTTGAAGATAATGATCAATTCTATCTGATCGTGAAAGGTGAGAATTTCCAGATCGATTTCGAACGCCGGAACGGGTTATTGAGCTTGTATGATGTGAATGGCCGGTCTGTTTTGCAGGAAGGATCTCAATTAAGACCTAATTTCTGGCGTGCTCCGACGGATAACGATATGGGTGCCGGATTACAACAGAAATATGTTGTCTGGAAAAATCCGAAATTGGAATTGACGAGTCTGGAACATAAAACGGAAGAGGGCAAGGTTGTCGTGACGGCCCAGTATGATATGCCTGATGTATCGGCTAAGCTGGCTTTAAATTATCGCATAGATAAAGAAGGTGCTATCGAAGTTACGCAGAGCATGACTACAGATAAAGGGGTAAAGGTCCCGAATATGTTCCGCTTTGGTATGCGTGTGGAATTGAATAAGGAGATGACACATATCCAGTACTACGGACGTGGACCGGTAGAAAATTATAGCGATAGAAATAATGTATCTTTTATCGGTAAATATAAACAGACGGTCGATGAACAGTTCTACTCTTATATTCGTCCGCAAGAAACCGGTAATAAGACCGATATCCGTTGGTGGAATCAGACAGACAGAGGGGGTAATGGTATCCAGTTGGTTGGTTCGGCACCCTTCTCAGCCAGTGCGTTGCATTATACTTTAGAGTCGCTGGATGATGGTTGGGAGAAAGACCAGCGCCATTCGGAACTGATCCCGCAAACCGATTATGTGAATATGTGCATTGATAAGGCGCAGTCCGGATTGGGTTGTGTAAATAGTTGGGGTACACTGCCGTTGGAAAAGTATCAGTTACCTTATCAGGATTATACGTTTACATTTGTCATCAAACCGATTCAGCATCAGTTATAAGTCGGGGAGATAGTTGAGGTGAAATAATAAGGCACCGGAACGACCTTTGGGTCAGTATTCCGGTGCCTTTAGTTTGTCTTATTATTTCCTGACTACAGGAAGCAAGAGGTAGGAGTGAGCTCCTTTCTGATGATAAATGCGAATATTTTGGCGCATTTCAAAATCCTCTTCCGTGCAGGTATAAGTGTTGATGAACTTTTGCGGATTGCGGTCAATGATAGGGAACCACGAACTTTGGATCTGAATCATCAGCCGGTGACCGGGCAAGAAAGTATGTGCCACATCAGGCAAGACATAACTTACCGGCGTCACTTGTCCCGGCTCAAACGCTTTCGGATGTTCAAAACTTTCCCGATAACGTCCACGGAATAACTCGCCTCGCACCATCAGCTGATAGCCGCTCATCGGGTATTTGGGGTTTTGGAGATAATCTGTTGCTTCTTCAGGATATTTGAAGTTTTCCGGGAAAACATCTATTACTTTTACCATAAAGTCCGCGTCAGTGCCAGATATTGCCGTCTGGAGATTTACCTCAATGGGCCCGGCTAAAGTAAGGCTGTCCTCCAATACAGGAGTCATGAACGTAATGACATCCGGACGCGAGGTGGCAAAACGTTGGTCGTCTACCATATATTCCAGAGTGCGGTAGGTTGTCGGGTTGGCTGTATAAGGAACCGGTTTGCTCATATCAGAAATATATTCGGTATAAGATTCATTTTCTGAAGGCATAGAGGTCGACACTTTGCCACCTTCCTGCAAATAGAAAGGAGTGGGAGATATTTCCTTTGAGGGCCATTCATCCAGAAACTCCCATTCATTTTTTCCGGTGTGGAAAACACTGACATGATGCTGAGGCTTTTCACCTTTTCCTTCCAGATAATAACGGAAGAAAGGATATTCAATTTCATCTTTGTAATAAGCTGATGTGCTTTTTCCGAAATAGAGATTCCCGAACCCTTCAAATGAGCGGCGTGTCCATGCACCATGCCACCAAGGGCCGAAGGCCAGATAGAGTTCTGTTTCAGGCGATTGCTCTTTGATGGCTTTATAGGTGTTCCATGCACCGTAGCAATCTTCCGAGTCAAACAATCCTCCGGTAACGAGTATGGCCGGTTTTAAGTTATGGCATGAGCGGCGTGCGTCACGTTCTTGCCAGAAAGAATCAAAGTTAGGATGTTCTTTGATAAGGTTCCATAAAGTTTCGGTTGAATCTTGCACAAGAAGATCGGCATCATGGAAAGTCCCTAAAGCGAGAAAATCGGTATAGACATCGTTCTTGACGATTTGCTTCATAATACCTTTTCCGGCATGACGTCCTTCGAGCCAAGGCAGGAAATTGGTCGTTTGAAGAAAAGTGAAGGCTCCGTTATGATGGCGGTCATCTCCCCGGAACCAGTCTGTGACAGGCCCTTGAGGAGATACGGCTTTGAGAGCAGGATGGTTGGACGAAGCCGTCATCGTGGCCTGGAATCCATCGTAGCTGATTCCCCATGTCCCGACTCGCTGATTGTTATGCGTGTTGTTGATGAGCCATTCTATCGTATCGTAAGTATCGGTTGACTCATCGATGTCTTTGTCCGATTTCCGGTTTTTATTCAGAGGACGCACCTGAACAAACTCTCCTTCGCTTTTGTGCCTTCCGCGGATATCCTGAAATACGAGGATGTAGTTATGCTCCAAGTAATTCTTCATGGAGCCATCGCGTTTTTTTACAGATCCGCTGAACTGTTCCCCGTAAGGTTCGCACGAATAAGGGGTACGCATCATGAGGATGGGATGCTTCTCGCTGTTATCTTTGGGTTCGTAGATGGCGGTATAAAGTTTCACGCCATCGCGCATCGGGATCATCACCTCGCGTTTTGTGTAATACTGTTTGGCCTTTATCTCCAGGCTATCGACTTTATTTTCTTTTTTCTGAGCAAAAGCCGTTATACTTGCCCAGCCCAGTACGGTAGCAAGTAGAATAAATCTTATCTTCATAAGTATTTAGTTTTATCCGTTTTTTTTGCAGATTCTTTAGAAACTGTTTGGAATTTATTCCAGCTTCTTATTCTTCGTTTTGGGTGGCTTGCATCTTCTCATTCAGATAAGCGATACGTTTTAAAGCCTTGCGCTTGGTCTCTACCATCTGATGGATATCAGTCAGAGCTGTAGCCAGATTGTAAGTGGCGACTAACGCCTTTTTATCCGCCTCGGCCATGTAGATAATATAGGGCTTACCCCCTTTGTATTCCACCCGGATACGTTCTTTGGCATGATCGTAAATGAACTTGATGGCATCTTGTCCGTTTGTACCTTTATACGTGACCACTTCGGTTGTACTTCCCATATCTTTGAAATGATAGTTTACACCTCCGTCATAGGGAATTGATGCGGTTTCAGCATACAGTCCGTCCGGTGTACTTAGTTTGATGGAGGTATGGTTGATAGGATGTCCTCCGTAAAAGACGCTTGCCAGATACATTTCTCCGTTTTCATCCACTCCACATCGTACATAGCACCGCTGGACATTCCTTTCGATCGTTTGCTGCTTCCAGATGTAATTACCAATTTCCTCATAAGCCGAATCCTTCTCGAAAGTAAATCCTGCCTTGAGCGAGTCCGCTTCATGTAACCGGATAGGCATTAGGCTGTCGCAAAAAGCAATATTGCGCTCTGCCTCTTTCAAATCAACTTGCCGCATAAGTGTCAGTGCCTCTTTCAAGGCGCCGATCTCTTTGGGATATTGTGCGCGCAGGCTATCGATTTCACTTCTTGCCGCGAAGAAGTTGTTGTTCTCATAATAAGTACGTGCTTTATCCAGCCGTTCTTGTGCCTCGCGCTTGGCATTATCGCATCCTGTTAATGCGATGGCCAGCATCAAACAAGCTACATAATATTTTTTCATCTTTAGTCCATTGTTTTTATTTGCCACAAAGGTACAAAAACAATTTGTAATCTTTTTTCATTGCGATTACTTCCCTGCGCGTTAATTGCTATTCAGTCGTTTTTGCCTCCGGTCCGCCAGCCATAAGACGAGTAGCCATTCGATGACCGGGACAAGGCCTCCGATGCCGATTGCGCCTATTTCCCAAATTCCCAACCGGTTGTTAGTATAGAAACAGACAAAACAGCAGATAGATCCGCACTTCATGTTCAACAACTTCAGCATCCTTTCCGAACTGATCATGGAAGACCGCCTGTTGGCGAGCAAGTTCCTTGATAAGCTCTCGAAAGTTTATCGTTACGTCATCCAGAACTTCAACCGCGACACAATCCCCATCGGAGGCGAGCTGGCTTTCCTCAATGCCTACTTCTACCTGATGGAAATTCGTTACGAAGGCGCTCTTATCATCACCATTACTCCGGAGCTGAGTAAGGCCCAGGGAGAAATCCCGCCTCTTACGCTCCAACTTCTGGTGGAGAATGCCCTCAAGCACAATAGCTTTTCCGAAGAACGCCCGCTGATGATGAGTTTCTCGGTAGAAGAGGATTACATTGTGGTGAGCAATACGTTGCAGCCTATTGCACGCCAGGTCATCTCTACAGGTATCGGACAACGCAACATCATGGCACGCTACGCGTTGTTGTCGGCCCGCAAGCCTATCGTGGAGCAGACCGATGAGGTTTACACTGTCCGCCTTCCCATATTACACAACATGCAAAACGAACCGAACAATGAATATTCTGATTATTGAAGACGAGAAGCGCAACTATAACCGCTTGAAACGGCTGCTGGAAGAAATCGACTATACGATGCACATCGAAGGGCCGCTATCAAGCGTGAAAGAAACCGTCCGGTATCTCCAGCAGATGCCTGCACCGGATTTGATTCTTGCCGACATACGCCTGAGCGACGGATTGAGTTTTGAGGCACTTGGTGCTGTACCGCTGCATTCGCCGGTAGTTTTCACGACCGCTTACGATGAGTATGCCATTCGGGCATTCAAGTATAACGGCATTGACTACCTCCTTAAGCCTATCGATGGCGAAGAGCTTGCCGCAGCTATCCGAAAAGCCGGAGAGTGGCACCGGACTGCTACCGACGATAACCTTCTCCTTCTGCTCGAACAGATGCAGCGCAGCCAGTTCCGTTACCGCGAGCGGTTCCTCTTACCCTATCGGGATGGTTACAAATCGGTCCTTGTACGCAATGTGAACCATATCTATTCGGAGAACCGGGTTACACAGCTGAAACTGACGGACGGTACGTCGGAAGTAGTCCCGCTCTCAATGGATACGCTTGAAATGCAGCTTGACCCGGACCGTTTCTTTCGCGCCAACCGTCAGTATATCATTTGTGCCGATTGCGTACAGTATGTAGCCAATTATTTCAACGGCAAACTTATTGTCCACCTCAAGGCTTATCCCGATGCAAAAATAGTCGTCAGCCGTGAGAAAGCGGCGGCGTTCAAGGCATGGATGGACCGGTGATTCCGATTGAGATTTCATTATGGCACACCATCGTATCAGAAGTCGTTTTGATCCGGTTAGTTCCCTAAGAGTTTTTCGGCTGCCGGATCACCCAATTCTTTGGCCTTCAGCAGCGCTGAGCGGGCTTCTTCTGCTTTTCCGCTCCGTTGCAGGCAGATGCCGCGTAAGCGATAGCAGGCGGCAAACTCTGGAGCGATAGCCAAAGCCTTATCGATGCTTCGGAGTGCTTCTTCGTACTTCTTTTGGCGGATATAGATAGATGCCTCTTCGGCCGGATACATGGCGTTTTGCGGAGCGATGTTCATAGCCTGTTGGATATCCTGTAAAGCTCCGTCCAAATCGTCCATGCGGAATTTGGCCTGCTCACGGTAATAGTAAAAGTTGTCATCAACCTTTCCGTTGTAGATTTGGTAATATAAATCATAGTCAGCCACCGCCTCTTTGTATTGCATTAACCGCAATTTCCAGTCGATGCGTTCTAAAACGTAAGGAGCAGCTTCAACGGAAGGAGGGTTACCGCAACAGGCCACCGCGCTGTCTAATAACTGGATGATGTCTCCGATATTGAATCCGATAACCGCTGATTTGGCTTTTGAGGCCATATACCAGCTATTGGCATTGGCTGCATCACTTTGATTAACCGTCATATATTCTTGATAAGCCTGTTCATATTGGCCTTGCGCAAAGTAAATATCAGCTTGCAGTTGGTGATAGGCCGGAATATTTTGGGCTTGAAGAGCTTCAGTCAATACGGCTTGCGCCCGTTCCAGATTCCAATTCGGATTGGTTTTCAGCGTTGTATCAGATACGGCCGCCGAATAAATGAGTTGTGCGGCGTTGTATAGGGCTTCGCTTTTGTTGTCGGATAATTCAATGGATTGTTTTAGGTCCGCTTCAGCTTTTGCGAGACAACCGGCTTGTCCGGAAGCATCAGAAGCCAGTGCCGAACGACGGAACACATAATGGGAGGCTCTGCGCGAATAGCTTTCCCACCAATCCGGGAATGTTGCCACAAAATCATTCAAGGTCTCCAAGAAACTTTTGGCATCTTGTGTGTTTTCTATGATGTATGTGGCGATCTTGGCTTGTTCTCTATCAGTCGGCCAAGCTTTCCGGATGCCTATCGTGCTGTAGGTAGAGTTGAACGCATCTGTAGAAGTAATGGCTAAGCTGTTGGCGTAAGCCGCCGAAACGGCATACGAACAGGCATTCTTTCCGGAAGCATCCTCTTGCGCAAGACCGAAAACCTGTCCCTCTTCATTGCATACCGGTGCGTTGGTCCATCCTACTTGCAAGGGAAATGAGAGCTTATAATAATGGTAAGTCTCTTTCAGTTTGGTCACCTCTTCTACTTTCCCGTTTCCAAAAGATTTGACCTTGCCTTTCTCTTTTACAAACGGAAGGAGATAAGCGGGAGCATTGACCTGAAGAGGTGCTTCTGCCATTTCCAGGCAGCTGACTTTTTTCGGGATTTCGACTTGCAGTTTGATGACGTCATACAGCTCATCGGCACCTAAAACTCGTGAGACCGGATAGGTTTTTCCGTTTGTATCTGTTACGGTGGCTTTGTCTGCCCCTTTGAACAAAGAATAGGCTGAAAGCAATAAACCATCTTCCGTGATGAAGAAACCGGTACCGTTATGCAAAGTTGTTCCGTCTGCTTTGTAGGTAGTTATACTGACTACGGCCTTTTTTTGCTTTTCCATCCATTTAGGGGCTTTCTGTTGGGCAAAAACGTTTAAGGCCAAGCTACCCCAAATCAACAAGAATACTATTTTTTTCATGATTCCAAATTATGTAGGTTTGTTTTTATTGTTCAGACTCTCTGTTGGGCGTATGGAGGATGAATGTTGTCGCTCCTATCGTTATGACATCTCCCTCTTCGATGCGTACGATTTCTTTGTCGCCCAGCAATTCATTGCGCAGGAAAGTGCCGGTCAGACTCGGAAAGTCGCGTAATGAGTAGACCAATTCCCCGTTTTTGTTTTCCTTGACATGAATGACACAATGTTTGCGTCCCATACTTGGATCACTGGTGATGATAGGCACGTCTACACCATCCGTGTCTTTATTTCTTCGGCCAATGACGTTGTCCCCTAAAACCAATGGCAAATCTTGCTTGAATGCAAAATTGTTCTCGATAACCGTAATAAATCCGCAAGAAAAATCCGGCTCTTTCACCTCTTTTTCTTGTCCTGATTTTGTACGTACCACTTTCCTTCCTATTTTGATTTTAAATTGAGATGCGCATTGTGGGCAGACCATCGCCACGACCTCTCCGTCCTTATACTTGTTTTCGTCAAACGTTATCTGATAATCACATTTCGGGCAAAATACTCGTTTCATGTTTTTGTTTTTTTATTGTAACTTTTATTTTATCCAACTTTTGCAAGCGCTTAACTTATTGGTTGACAAGGATTCAGTAAACAAGGTTACACGCTTGGAAACCTATTTGTGTGAATATCTTGTATCAAACGATGTGCGACAAATATCTTGTCTCCTCGTTGATTTGTCTCTTGTC
>DWYO01000219.1 GCA_019118725.1 Candidatus Parabacteroides intestinavium
AAAAGGTTCGCCCAAGTATTTTCGGTTCGGATATTTTTGTAAAACCGAATCCGGATATGAACCATACCCCTTCTTTTGTTGAAAACATTGGTCATACCTAAATAACAATTCGTTACTTCCGTATTTCAACAAGTTCTTAACCGTAAATGGAATCTTATCAACACTCTTTTCACCTACATAGACAAAAGGCAATACAAGTTGTATGGTTTGAAAATCCATATCCTCAATTCCTTTCAATTCATAAAGAGAAACAAATCGCTCCACCCGTTTCCGATAACGAACTATCTGTTCTATTTGCCTATCGGAAAGAAACGGGAGCCTGCTCAATTGATCACGGGTCACCTCATTCAGATCCATCGGATGTTCGGACAGATAAGACAAATCCGCATAAAGCGTTTCCAAACGTGCCTCATCCAAAGACTCATCGGCTAAATCTTCTACATATTCTTTCCACTTATCAACCGGAATAGTTTGCTGAGAATAAACAGAATAACAAGTTATAAACAAAGAAATAAACGGAGTTATAAACCAATTTTTCATAGTTATGCATTAAAATGAATAAGACAATCCCACACCAGAGCTAACCCCCAAGACCGGATGCCAAAGGGCTACCGCATCTATCCCAAACCATTTCCAATGAAATCCCGTTCCCAAACTGGGTAGAAACGGAGCGGTTTGCACACCGGTCCGCAAGCTGAATCGCTCCCAAACTCGAAACTCCATACCCAATCCTCCCTTGATTCGGTTCGCCTCATTCCAAGAGACAAACGCCGTTATCAACAAACCATTCATAATTTTATAGTTAAAGCCTGCTTGAATCTCATAGGTATTCAATTCCTTTATTTCCATATCTTTGAAAACTATTCGCACAGAAGGAAGATCATTGACTACAAATCCAATCAACAATTTATCAACAGGAGTATAAACCACTCCGAGGTCCGTAGACAAACGTGCAGGAGTTTCCGCATAAAGTTCAGATTGAATCCAGGTATATTGAAAACCGATACCTACAGCCCAATGCCGGCTCAAGCGTTTGGCCAAGCCTATCCGCCCTCTATTCTGACGATATTGGTCATATCCGAAAGAAGAAAGATAAAGAGCGGTTGATAAGAATCGGTTGGGATATTGAATACTTCCGTTGAGTGTCCCCAACTCTTTTAATGCATACCGGTTGAAATAATCCAACCGCACCCTACGATAAGAAGAACACTCAAGCAAAGCCGGATTGAAAACGGAAGAGAGCGTAACACCATTCCCGCCCATACCCAACGCACGGATATCCGGCACACGCAAGTTTTCACCGGCAAAAACGGGGAGAAATATTCCGATAAATAAGATAAGCCAATACTTTTTCATAGCCATTGGGTTTTGTTTAATGTTTATTTAGGTTTCAAAGATACAATAAATTATAGGATAATAAAAAATTACCCTATAAAAATCCTACGAAGGAGGAGGATTTTCCAGAAAAAGATTTCCTTACTTTTCCCGATAGACAATATAATCCGCCAAAGCGCTAATTGAGGCTTTGGCCGGTGAATCCGGCAAAGTCTGAAGAATCGTTATTGCTTTATCATGGTAATCCATCATCCGTTGTTCCGCATATTCGATTCCCCCGTTCGCCTTGGCAAAAGCAATAAGGCCATTAACATGCTCATCGGTAAAATCTTTGGACAAGACAATCCGACGATACATTTCCGCCTCTTTGCCCCCTTGTTGCAAAGCAAACAAAAGAGGAAGTGTTACCTTCCCTTCACGAATATCATTCCCTGTAGGTTTCCCGATATGGGATTCCTTGAAATAATCAAAAATATCATCTTTGATTTGGAAAGCATATCCGATAAACTCACCAAATTGACGCATTTGGGCGATGCGTGCATCATCCGCTCCAGCCGAAATCGCACCGATTGTTGTACAAGCCGAAAGCAGAGTTGCGGTTTTCTTATAGATCACCTGCAAATAACAAGCCTCGTCCAGGATGCTTTCATCAGCCGTTTCCATCTGCTTGATTTCACCTTCCGAAAGATCACGCCCTAAATTAGAGACAATGCCTACTATGCGCAAATCGCCCGTCTGAATGGAACGGATCAATGCCGTAGACAAAATATAATCACCGGCCAGAATAGCCACACGATTATCGAATATCGCATTTAAAGAAGGAACCCCTCGCCGTTGTTTGGTCTCATCGATAACATCATCATGAATCAGCGTTGCGGTATGCAACAACTCCAAAAATACGGCCGAATTAATAGTGCTTTCCGTAGTAGCACCACAAACTTTAGCCGACAATAAGACCAATAAAGGGCGAATATGCTTACCGGTCGCCCCCAATATCTGGTCAATGGCCGCTTGCAAAAGCCTTGTCTCGCTTCGTAAGGAGGACTCAAACTCCTCATTGAAGCGGGCAAATTCTCCGGCCACCGGTTCTTCTATTTTGTTTCTTTCAGTCATAATTCTTTAAATGCTATGCAAAAGTAGCAAAAAGTATTGAGTAAGCGAGTTTTTTTGTACATTTACCCCAAATTATTCGTATAAGCATTTAAAATACCCGTTTTAGGTTCCGTCATGTTGAGCGAAGTTCAGCGTGACATGAAAAACCTATAAACTTATAAACTAAAAACTCATAAACTAAAATGAAATTATTCCTGATAGATGCATACGCACTGATTTACCGCTCGTATTATGCTTTTATAAAAAATCCGAGAATCAATTCAAAAGGACAGAATACCTCGGCCATTTTCGGATTTATCAATTCACTGGAAGATGTGCTGAAACGGGAACAGCCCACGCACCTTGCGGTAGCGTTTGACCCATCCGGCCCGACCTTCCGTCATGAGGCTTTCGGGCAATACAAGGCCCAGCGTGAAGAGACTCCCGAGGTCATTCGCCAATCGGTACCCATCATCAAAGAAATTATCCAAGGATATAATATTCCTATATTGGAAGTTCCTCATTATGAAGCCGATGATGTCATCGGAACCATTGCCCGGCAAGCCGCAAAAGAGGGATTTGATGTCTATATGATGACACCAGACAAAGATTACGGACAGTTGGTGGCCGACCATATTTATATGTACCGGCCCAAGTTCGGTGGCGATTATGAAGTGCTGGGTGTTCAAGAAGTACTGGAAAAATACAACCTGAAATCTACCGAACAGGTCATTGACCTTTTGGGATTAATGGGGGATACCGCGGATAACATTCCGGGATGTCCGGGCGTGGGCGAGAAAACCGCCCAAAAGCTATTGGCAGAATTCGGCTCTATCGAGAATCTGCTGGCGAATACGGGCCAATTAAAAGGTGCCCAAAAGAAAAAAGTGGAAGAAAACAAAGAGCAGATCCTGTTCTCAAAGTTCCTGGCCACCATCAAGACAGATGTGCCTATTATATTTGATGCTGCTTTGTGTGAACGAAAAGAGCCGGATAAGGAGCGCCTGATCGCACTCTACACCGATCTGGAATTCCGGAACTTCATCCAGCGGCTAACAGATACCCCTGCTTCAAAAGCCTCTTCAAAAACATCGAATGCAACGGCCCAATTCCCCCAATTGGATTTGTTTGCCAACGATTTGTCCGAACAAACGGCTTCATCTTCTGTATCCGACCTGGCCAATACACCACACACCTATTACCTTGCCGATACGGAAGAGAAACGAATGGAATTGGCTCGTCTCCTGACCGGCCGAAACTCTTTTGCTTTCGATACGGAAACCGATGGACTCGACCCTTTGACATCCAGCTTGGTGGGTATGTCTTTTGCTATCCGTGAACAAGAGGCCTGGTATGTCCCGGTTCCAGAGAATAAAGAAAAAGCTATCGAAGTGATTGCTCCATTTGCTCCAATATTACAAAATACGGAAATTCAAAAAATCGGACAAAACATCAAGTTTGATATCTTAGTCTTACGCAAATATGGCGTGAAAGTTTCCGGTCCGTTGTTTGACACCATGCTAGCTCATTACCTGTTGAACCCGGAATTGCGACATGGGATGGATTACTTAGCCGAAACCTATCTGCATTACCGGCCTATGCCCATAGAAAATCTGATCGGCCCGAAAGGGAAAAAACAGGGGTCTATGCGAAATGTCCCTATAGAACAGATCAAAGAGTATGCAGCTGAGGACGCGGATGTGACCCTTCGTCTGAAGAACTTCTTCGAACCAAGCCTCCATCAGGAAGGATTAGAAGAGCTGTTTTATAAGATGGAGATGCCTCTGATCTATGTATTGGCGGAGATGGAGGCCACTGGTGTCAAGTTGGACACAGAGGCCTTAAGACAATCGTCCAACGTATTAAGTCAGCAATTGGCACAACTGGAGCAGGAGATTTACACCCTGGCGGGACAGACATTCAACATCAATTCTCCTGTACAGGTAGGAGACATCTTTTTTGATAAACTAAAATTGGATGATAAAGCCAAGAAAACCAAGAAAGGGAGTTATAGTACTAGCGAAGATATCTTGGAAAAGCTCCGCAACAAGCATCCGATAGTCGGCAAGCTATTGGAATACAGAGGAATAAAAAAGCTACTCAGTACTTATATCGATGCCCTTCCTGTACTGATTCATCCAGACACCGGGAAAGTACATACTTCCTACAATCAGGCAGTTACAGCTACAGGACGTCTCAGTTCTACGAATCCAAACCTACAAAACATTCCGGTAAGGGATGCATTGGGACGGGAAATCCGAAAGGCTTTCATTGCGGATAAAGATTGCATTTTCTTCTCAGCCGATTATTCGCAAATAGAACTCCGCATCATGGCACATCTGAGCGGAGACCAGCACATGATTGATGCTTTTTGTAGTGGGGAGGACATTCATGCCGCCACCGCCTCAAAGATTTACAACGTACCGATCCACGACGTTACTTCGGATATGCGCCGTAAGGCGAAAACAGCCAATTTCGGAATTATTTATGGTATCTCGACCTTTGGGCTAGCGGAACGCCTGAACATTCCACGAAGCGAAGCCAAGGAGTTGATCGAAGGTTATTTCCAGACCTACCCACAAATTCGAGCTTATATGGATGAAAGCATCCGCGTGGCAAAAGAACAAGGGTATGTGGAGACAATATTCAAACGCAAACGTTTCTTGCCGGACATCAACTCGCACAATGCTGTTGTCCGGGGCTATGCCGAACGAAATGCCATCAACGCACCTATTCAGGGAAGTGCCGCGGATATCATCAAGTTAGCGATGATTCAAATCCATCAGCGTTTCGAAGCAGAAAAACTCAAAAGCCGCATGATCCTGCAAGTACATGATGAATTGAACTTTAATGTCTATCCGGATGAGTTTGACCGGGTAAAAGAAATCGTTCTGGATTGTATGGAGCATGTAGTAAAATTGCATGTCCCATTAATAGCCGATTGTGGAGAAGGGAAGAACTGGTTAGAGGCGCATTGATAGGACATAGTTGACGGTCAGAATGGGCAATCTGCCTTATTGCCCTCAGCGTCTGGCATCTTACCCATTCTGACTTCCACTGAAACCTAAAAAGAGATGCGCATCGTACAACGTACGCCGCTCTTCTGAATGCCTGGGTTATCAAGGTAATTCAGACGCCATACGTAGTCGAGACGCATAAATTTAAAGATATTCTCAATACCGACACTCGCCTCCATGTATGGGGCTTTTCCCAAACGATAAGTGCCATCCGGAAATTCATACAAGCCTTCGGCATGGCTAGCCGGATCGTTCTTCTCAGTCAGATGTCCCCAAAGTCCACGGAAACAGAACACCTCACGCCATTTCAGTTTTTTGATAAAAGGAATACGGTTAAGCAACAAACCGTTCATATAGTATGTCAAATCCCAAGAGGCATACTCATCATTAATAAATTCCAGCGCATTCATATTCGTATAGGCCTCAGGCTGGATCGTATAGGAGAGGTTTGCATTGGGCAAGATAAGCAACGGATAAGGGACTGCATTCCATACCTTTCCAGCCTTCACGATAGCATCCAGATAGCCAAAAGCCGAAAACCAGAAACGCTTCTGCATCCCCAGTTCAGTCCGCTGATAGTCATAAGAAGAACCGAGGAATCCTTTCTTCGCCATGATGTGCGATACATTGACCACCCACGCATCGAATGTAATGGGAATACGATTGTTGCGTGTCTGGTAAAACTTCTCGTTATGCCCGTATCGGAAGTTGAGTTCCAGTTCGGTCATGTCATAATGACCGACAGGGGATGGGACACCCGCAGACGAGAAGCGGTTGAACTCCGCCCAAGGAGTCGCATACTCACGTAGGTTACGAAGGATGGCACCATAGGAGATGCCGTTGTAATGTTCACGGATGTAACTCAGCTCCGCATTTCTCAGATAACTCGCACGTGTGTCTTTTTGTCGACGAATCGAGAGAAGCACATTGTCTTTACTGGTGTACATATAGTGTTGCCCCAGTTTATTTATATCATACATATATTCAAAGCGGAGGGAGTGGCGCGGAAATTCCTTCGGATATTGCTTGCGGTCAAGAAAAGAATATTCGATAGCTGCATCATATTTCATTTTCCGGTCACGAGTACCATACGCCGCATAGCCATCGAAAAACAAACGTTTGTGAAACATGGGAGTTGTAGCACCTCCTATACGGAACCGTGCCCCTTCAATAGCGTTGCCGCTGATTGTCGAGTTCATTGGCCCAAGTTCGAACTTGTTCTTTTCTATCTCTTTGTTTGTCGGTATGTACCCGGAAACCATCGTTCCAATTATCTTTTCTGTAATTGCAAAGACAGGAATAGCACGCAACCGAGACATAAGCTCTGCCACAGACCTACGGTTCCGCTTCTCTGCTTCTTGTGGACGGTTGGCTGACCAAAATTCCTCTTTCTGCCGATAGGCATTCTTTTGGACGAGTATAGGTGAGGCTCCGTCAAACGCTGCCAAAGCTTCCGCGTCAGGGAGGGAAAACGAATGATTACTATATACATTCAGACGACGGGCATACATACCTTTAGACTTTTCGCTCAATTTGAAATTTACACTGATATCATCTTTAGTAATAATACGTGTACTATCCGGGGTCCGTTCAAACGTCTGTTCAATTTTCATCTGCGATACAAAATTCAGGTTGATATCTTTAGGAACATTCAATACAGCCTTATGGACAAAGAATGTCGAGTCGAGCGCAACATACAGATGTCCTGTAAAACCAAATGACTCCGACACAAAAGGAACAAATCCCAAATCAACACACTTCTGCCCGCTGACCTCTAACGTATCGAGCAGGTAATATTTATAAAAATTCGGTCCTATATTCGAAAGCGGACTAACAAATCGCTGCAAGAAAAGTGGAATATTATTCTGGAAAATATTCACTTCACGAAATACTTCATTCAAAAATTGCTGCACACCATCACGAGAAAGGACATCATCAACTCCAGCAGACTTACTACCTCGCACGATACGCCGCTCCGTACGGGGAGATTTACGAAAATAGACTGTTTCAACCTTCTCTTTCTCAGATACCGGAAGAATAGTCGTACCTATATCAAGGGTATCTACATATTCTTCTACAAAATCAAACTTACCTGGTTTCTTCTTCTCTTT
>DWYO01000220.1 GCA_019118725.1 Candidatus Parabacteroides intestinavium
ATAGAAGTAAAATCGCTTTCTATCAATGGAATAGAATCGGATATAAAAAAGGAAATCATTTTATCTTCCGGACATTATCAACTTATAGGTAAATAGACTAAAATTTATGCCTATCTCTGCGAGAGAACATAGGTATCTTTGTCTTCAAAGATGCTAAACTTTCCGAAGAGAGATAGGCATGAATTTTTCCCTGACTTCATCATTTGAAAAACATAGTCAAGAGACTTGAATAAGTTGACAAGACTATGAAATGTAAGCCTTGCCAACTTAATTTTCTTTTCAATTATTTCAATCCCCTGTTCTCCAATAACGGACCCACTTCAGGTTCATGTCCACGGAAAGTTTTGTACATCTCCATCGCGTCATAGATTCCACCCGGAGTTAGAACATCATAACGAAACTTATGTGCTACCTCCTGATTGAAGATATCTCCGGTTTCTTTATAGGCTTGGTAAGTATCACAATCCAACACCTCCGACCAGATATAACTATAATATCCTGCGGTATAACCACCTCCCATCGTATGATTGAAATAAGTAGTACGATAACGGGACGGAATTTGTTTCAATAATCCTCGTTGTCCTAATACATAATCCTCAAACTTCATTACATCTGCATCCTGATGTACCTCCTTCAAGACATGGAAATCCATATCCAGGTAAGAAGCCGCCAGATATTCTACCGTAGCGAAACCCTGCCCATACTTTCCGCTCTTATCCAATTTCTCGATCAGTTCTTCCGGCATGACCTCACCCGTCTGGTAATGTTTGGCATATACCTTCAGCACTTCCGGTTCGAACACCCAATGCTCCATGACCTGGGAAGGCAATTCCACAAAGTCGCGCGGAACACCAGAAACTCCATAATAATGTACATCCTTAAACAAATTATGCAAGGCATGACCAAACTCATGGAACAACGTCCCGGCTTCGTCTGCACTTAACAGAGCCGGTTGACCCGGAGCCGGCTGGGTGAAATTACTTACGATAGTCACCACCGGAGCCACACGCTTACCATCCTGATAAGTTTGCGAACGATAGGTACCGCACCAAGCTCCCCCTCGTTTACCGGGGCGCGGGAAGAAATCCATATAAAGTACACCCAAATGCGTCCCGTCCTTGTCTTTACACTCAAAAGCCTGCGCATCCGGATAGGGCAACGGAATATCCTGAATAGGAGAGAAGGTCACTCCATACAAACGGTTCGCCACATAGAAAGCCCCTTCGCGCACCCGGTTCAATTCCAGATAAGGACGCACCTCATTTTCATCCAAATCAAACTTAGCCTTCTTGGCCTTTTCAAAATAATAACGCCAATCCCAGCCTTCCGCCTCAAAATTATTCCCTTCTTTCCGGATTTCCGCTTGGATATCAGCCAACTCCTCTTTAGCCTTAGCTAAGGCCGGTTTCCAAATCTGATCCAATAGATCATATACAGCTTCGGGAGTTTTCGCCATACGATCTTCCAATACAAACTCAGCATAATCAGCATACCCCATCAGCTGGGCCTTTTCCAAACGTTTGGTGATCAATTGCTTCACCACCTCCTTATTATCCGCTTCATTATTGTTATTTCCTCGGTTGATATATCCGTTGAAAATCTTCTCACGGAGCTCCCTATTATCGGCATATTGTAAGAAAGGCATCACACTCGGATTTTGTAACGTAAACACCCATTTTCCCTCCATGCCTGCACGTTTAGCGGTTTCCGAAGCATTGGCAATCAGATTTTCAGGTAAACCAGACAAATCATCTTTATTATCAATTACCAGTTGAAAATCGTTGGTTTCTTTCAACATATTTTGCCCGAAAGTCAGTTGGAGCATAGATATCTCCTGATTCAACGCACGAAGCTTTTCCTGTTTATCTTCCGGAAGATTGGCTCCACCCCGGACAAAATCCTTATAAGTATTTTCCAATAACTTAGCCTGCTCATCATTCAAATTCAACAATTCACGCTGGTCATAAACCGCCTTTACCCGGGCAAACAATTTCGGATTCAACGCTATGTCATCACCATGCTTGGATAAAAGCGGAGAAATCTCTCGGCTTAACGCCTGCATCTCGTCAGAGGTATTCGCGCTATTCTGTCCGTAAAATACCGAACTGACCTTGCGTAACAAGCCTCCGGCCCGGTCCATGGCTACGATAGTATTCTCAAAAGTCGGAGCCTCAGGGTTATTACAGATAGCCTCAATCTCCTGCTGTTCTTCTTCCATTCCCTGAAGAAACGCCGGCTTATAATCTGTAATCCTAATCTTGTCGAAAGGCGGAACACCGAACGGGGTAGTATATTCACTCAAGAAAGGATTGCCCTCGTCTGCCTCCTGAGTTGTTTTCTTCCCAGATGATTGGCAAGCGCTCAAAGTTATTACCAATCCTACTGACATAAATAGAAGTACTTTGTTCATAAGTTATTTTTTAGTTTTTCAGTTTCAGTCCCAAAGATAGCAAAAAAATAAAAATATGACTAATTTTATCCGGATGGCATTCCATTTCTTGAAACTCTTTTGTATCTATTCCAGATGTTTCTAAAGCATGTTTTCGAAGATATTTATTTGTTCTTATGATCTAAAATCTTCATCAATTTAATATTCTTCATTTTTTTGTTCTTAAATTTGCGAGCGATGAAACGTGGATTTCTACATATTTTATTTATACTCCTGTTAGGGGGATATTCCTTTACCCTAAAAGGGCAAGAACAATCCATCCGGATGAACGTACTGCCCGAAGGATATTACCGGGCCCGGGTAGAAGGTAAAGATACCATAGCCACAATTACCCTGCGCTCTGTTTATGTATTTCCAAAACCAAAATTCAAGAACCGGCGGGAAGAGGCCAGGTACTGGAAACTGGTACGCGATGTCAAGAAAACACTTCCCTACGCCAAGATGGTGTATGAAACGCTTATCGAAACCTATGAGTACATCGAGACCATGCCTACCGAAGAAGAACGCACCCGGCACTTGAAACGCATGGAGAAAGAACTGTTCGCCCAATATAAACCGGAGTTGAAAAAGTTGACTTTTGCCCAGGGAAAGTTGTTGATAAAGTTGATAGACAGGGAATGTAACCAATCAAGTTATCACTTGGTCAAAGCTTTCTTAGGCCCTTTCCGTGCCGGATTCTGGAACCTCTTTGCCGGGATGTTCGGAGCCAGCCTGAAAACAGAATATGACCCGAAAGGTAAAGACGCGCAAATAGAACAGATTGTCGTGATGGTAGAGAATGGAATGTTATAATCTAAACAATTGCCTAAAAAACTCCCAAATCACTATTCCGGCACTCACAGATACATTTAGTGAATGCTTGGTTCCGTATTGAGGTATTTCAATACACATATCACACTTATCGACAACAGATTGTTGAACACCTTTTACCTCGTTTCCCAAAATAATAGCATACTTTTTTGATTTGTCTAACACCAAGTTAGGTAACATAATACTCCCCTCAACCTGCTCTATGGCACATACGATATACCCTTGTTCTTTCAAGTTATCAACAGCATCTGAAGTATCGTTGAAGTATTTCCAATCCACGCTATCCTCTGCCCCTAAAGCCGTCTTATGAATTTCTGCATTAGGCGGACAAGCCGTTATGCCGCATAAATAAATTGCTTCGACCCGGAAGGCATCAGAGGTACGAAACACCGAACCTACATTATTCAAACTCCTAACGTGATCAAGCACAACCACCAACGGTATCTTTTCACTCTCCTTAAAAGCTTCCGGAGTCAATCTGTTCAACTCTGTTATCTTTAACTTTCGCATATTCCTTATATATGTTACAAACCCGTTAATAACCTATTTATATTTCGTGCAAAGATAATGAAAAATAATACTTGTATTATTCGGAAACTTACCCATACAAGTCATCTTTTTATATCTCCAAACAAACAGACATTTATTTATACGTTATTCTTTACACACCCTTTACACCGGTTTTCCCGGCTATCTGGCTTATTAACTTATCAACCAATATCTATATCAACATTCTAATCATTATTTCTGATAAATACATGAATATCAAATATTCATACATAGAATAACTTGT